>NZ_JBSKHT010000007.1:187850-274054 GCF_057128745.1 Pseudomonas rosaeacicularis | reverse complement strand
TCGATGGAGCTGTCGACCACGGCCAGGTGCTTGCCGTTGTACAGCGTGTCGAGCACGGTGACTTCCAGCGAGGCGCTTTGGGTGATCGCCGCTTCGCCGGGTTCGAGATACACCTGCACGCCGTATTTCTGCGAAAAGGCTTTCAGACGGGCGCAAAACGCGTCCAGCGGGTAATCGTCACCGGTGAAATGAATGCCGCCACCGAGGCTGACCCACTCGACCTTGTGCAGCAGATGGCCGAAGCGCTCTTCGATGGTCCCCAGCATCTTGTCGAAGAGGGCAAAGTCGCCGTTCTCGCAGTTGTTGTGGAACATGAAGCCGGAAATATCACCCAGCACCTGCTCGATCTTCTCCGGGTCCCATTCGCCCAGACGGCTGAACGGGCGCGCCGGATCGGCCAGCAGGTAATCCGAACTGCTCACCTGCGGATTGACCCGCAAGCCGCGCACGGTGCCCGAGCAGGCCTCGGAATAGCGCTGCAACTGGCCGATGGAGTTGAAAATGATCTTGTCGCAGTTGGCGAGCATGTCCTCGATTTCGTCGTCGGCCCAGGCCACGCTGTAGGCGTGGGTTTCACCGGCGAACTTTTCGCGACCCAGCTTCAGCTCATAAAGCGACGAGGACGTGGTGCCGTCCATGTATTGCTGCATCAGGTCGAACACCGACCAGGTGGCAAAACACTTGAGCGCCAGCAGCGCCTTGGCGCCGGAGTGCTCGCGCATGTAGGCGATCTTCTCCATGTTGCGCAGAAGCTTTTGCTTGTCGATGAGGTAGTACGGCGTTTTGATCATGTCGAGGCCTCCAGCAATGCCCGCCGAAAAAGGAGGCGGATTGTGCCTTCACTTGATAGGGATCGAAAGGGCGAAGGGAATTTTTCGCTGATTTGCGTGGCTCATTACAAAGTGAATGCCCTTTGGCACGCTGCTCGGTGGGCTGATGAAGCGGGATGCCATATAACGCTGGCAATAGTGCAAAAGCACGCGGGAGGGTAGTGCAAATAGGCCTGCCATTGTGTTCGCCACGGACCTAAAATTCGCAGCTAATTTCAGCGGGGCCTCTCATGGAAAAGCGTTTTATCGCGATTGCAGTGTTGATGGCGGCGAGCTGGATATCCGCTGTGAGCGCCATCCTTTGGGTCATTTACTGGAAGTAATACCCGCAAGTTATCTTGGCAACTCTTCCCAAAAAACTTCGCTCAAGCCAAAGCGCTGGGCATGTTTTTCCAACGCCCACAGCTCAGGTCGGCCATGTGGCACGTTGTGCAGCACACCGATCCTGGCGTGCAGGCAGGCGTAATACCATGCGTCCGCATCGTTCATGGTGCGGTCGGGCTGCATGAAGGTCTGTCGCTCCTCTCTGAAGCAATAGTGGATTTGAAAAAACCGCTGAACTGGCATTACCGTCTCCTGGTGGTGTCGGTATGACATCAGTGGCGTTGCGCCAGTTCAGCCCTATGTCCTTTGCGACCGTTTTCAACCTGACAAACCTTTCACTACCCTGCCATCTCCTGCCTAGGCCATCATTTCGCAATCAGCGGAGTGACAAAATGTCGCAATCGGCCTGACGGGCGTAAGATAGGCCCCCTGATTTTCATCTCCCCATTTTTTCGGACGGATCCTGCGCTGAGTTGTCGTGATGCATCGACCTCGGGGAGCCCGTTTTCGGACACTTATTGATATGAGCAAACAGAGAAAAGGCGATCACTGAAAATGACCAAGACCTCGCGACCTTTATATATTTCTTACGCCGGCCCTTCCTTGCTGGAAATGCCGCTGCTGAACAAGGGCAGCGCCTTCACCCCGCAAGAGCGCATCGATTTCAACCTGGTTGGCCTGTTGCCGCAGAACGTAGAAACGATCGAAGAACAATTGGCCCGCGTGTACAGCCAGTACAAGCAATGCGCGAGCGATCTCGACAAGCACATCTATCTGCGGTCAATTCAGGACAATAACGAAACATTGTTCTTCCGCTTACTGGACTCGCATCTGGACGAGATGCTGCCCATCATCTACACCCCGACCGTAGGCCAGGCGTGTCAGGAGTTCTCGAAGATTTACCGCACCCATCGCGGCCTGTTCATTTCCTACCCTGAACGCGATCGCATTGACGACATCTTGCGCAGCGCTACCAAAGATCGCATCAAGATCATCGTGGTGACGGACAGCGAGCGCATCCTGGGTCTGGGCGATCAGGGCATTGGCGGCATGGGCATTCCCATCGGCAAGCTGTCGCTGTACACCGCGTGCGGCGGCATCAGCCCGGCCTACACGCTGCCGATCGTGCTCGACGTGGGCACCAACAACAAAGAACTGCTCGACGACCCGATGTACATGGGCTGGCGCCACGAGCGCGTCACCGGTAAAGAATACGAAGACTTCGTCGCACTGTTCATCGAAGCCGTGCAGCGTCGCTGGCCGGACGTGCTCTTGCAGTTCGAAGATTTCGCCCAGACCAACGCCATGCCGTTGCTGGAGAAGTACCGCGACGAGCTGTGCTGTTTCAACGACGACATTCAGGGCACCGCCTCGGTGGCGGTCGGTACGTTGCTCGCAGCGTGCAAGGCCAAGAACGAGACCCTTGGCCAACAGCGCGTGGTGTTCCTCGGCGCGGGATCAGCCGGCTGCGGCATTGCCGAACACATCATCGCTGCGATGGTCATCGAAGGCCTGAGCGAGGCCGAGGCGCGCAAACGCGTGATGATGGTCGATCGCTTTGGCCTGCTGACCGACAGCATGGACAACCTGCTGGACTTCCAGAAAAACCTCGCACAGAAAGCTGGCGACGTGGCGGGCTGGGCAAGCGCTGATGGCTATGCTGCATTGCTGGACGTGGTGCGCAACGGCAAGCCAACCGTGTTGATCGGCGTATCCGGCCAGCGCGGCCTGTTCACCGAAGAAGTCATCCGCGAGATGCACAAGCACTGTGCCAAACCCCTGGTAATGCCGCTGTCGAACCCAACCTCCAAAGTCGAAGTCACGCCGCAGGAAGTGCTGACCTGGACCAATGGGGATGCACTGGTGGCAACCGGCAGCCCGTTCGCACCCGTGACCATTGGCGATCGCACCTTCCACATCGCACAGTGCAACAACTCCTACATCTTCCCGGGCATCGGCTTGGGCGTGATCGCATCAAAAGCCACGCGCATTACCGACAAAATGCTGATGGCGGCCTCCAATGCACTGGCCGAGTGCTCCCCGATGGTGACCGGCAAGGGCGACGCCGTACTGCCGCCGCTCAAGGAAATCCAGGAAGTCAGCAAGAAAATTGCGCTGGCCGTCGCCAGGCAAGCCCAGGCCGACGATGTGGCATTGGAGACCACCGAAGACGTGTTGCGGGAGGCCATCGAGCGTAATTTCTGGATGCCGAACTACCGCAGCTATCGTCGTAGTGCGGTTTAAAAATGCGCTGAAAAACCTGTAGGAGCGAACTTGTTCGCGAAGGGCCAGGCGATACATTTGCGTCAGATGCACAGGCGTCTCGCGAATGAGTTCGCTCCTACAGAGCTTGGCCCGGCGCTACACAGATGAAGGCCGCCCCATGGAAACATGCGGCGGCCTTTTGTTTTGCGCAGAAAAACATCAGGATGAACCTTCGATAAAAACAAAAAGACAACGAGGGACACATGCAGACTGCCAGTGTGCTCTATGACTACGTAATCGTCGGCGCAGGCCCGGCGGGCTGCTTGCTCGCCAATCGGTTGTCGCAAAACCCTGAACACCGTGTGCTGTTGCTCGAAGCGGGCGGGCAGGACAACTATCCCTGGATTCATGTGCCGGTGGGCTATCTCTACTGCATCGGCAATCCCCGCACCGATTGGTGCTTCAAGACCGAAGCCGAACCCGGTTTGAATGGCCGCTCACTCAATTACCCCCGTGGCAAAGTGCTGGGTGGATGTTCGTCCATCAACGGCATGATCTACATGCGCGGCCAGTCCCGCGACTATGACGAATGGGCGGCGCAGGGCAACAAAGGCTGGGGCTGGCAAGACGTTCTGCCGATGTTCAAGCAATCGGAAAATCACTACGGCGGTGAGTCCGACTTCCACGGCGCCAAGGGCGAATGGCGGGTGGAACAACAACGTTTGTCCTGGCCCATTCTTGATGCGTTTCGCCAGGCGGCCGAGCAAACCGGCATTGCCTCCATCCCGGATTTCAACGGCGGGGACAATGAAGGCTGTAGCTACTTTCAAGTCAACCAGCGACGCGGCGTGCGCTGGAATGCGTCCAAGGCTTTCCTGAGACCGATTGCTCAACGTCCTAATTTAACCGTGATGACAGGTTTCGAGGCCTCGCGGATCGAGTTCCAAAACGGTAGGGCCAGCGCGATCGTCGCCCAGGGCGATTCGGGTGAAATGCTTTTCCAGGCACGCCGGGAAATCATCCTCTGCTGTGGTTCTATTGGCTCGCCCATGCTGCTGCAGCGCTCAGGTATCGGGCCGCGCCCGCTGCTCGAAAAGCTCGGCATTGGCGTTCGGCACGAGTTGCCAGGCGTGGGCAGTAATCTTCAGGATCACCTGCAATTGCGCCTGATCTACAAGGTCAGCAACGGCCGCACGCTTAATCAAATGGTCGGCAGCCTGTGGGGCAAGATGAACATGGGCCTGCGCTACGCAATCAACCGCAGCGGCCCGCTGGCCATGGCCCCCAGTCAGCTTGGCGCGTTTGCCCGATCCGGGCCGGAGCAGACAAGCGCCAACCTTGAGTACCACGTTCAGCCTTTGTCGCTGGAGCGCTTCGGCGAGCCATTACACGCGTTTGCGGCATTCACTGCGTCGGTCTGCGATCTGCGTCCGCAGAGTCGTGGCACGGTGCAAATTCGCTCAGCGCTACCTGATGCCGCGCCGATCATTCAGCCCAATTACCTCAGTCACGAGAACGATCTGAAAGTCGCCGCCGATGCCATCCGCCTGACACGCAAAATCGCAGCGGCGCCTGCGCTGGCGGCGTTCGAGCCGGTGGAGTATTTGCCGGGCGTCAGTCTGCAAAGCGAGGAGGAGTTACGCCAGGCAACCAGCGCGATAGGCACCACTATCTTCCACCCGGTTGGCACCTGCAAGATGGGGCAGGGGCGTGATGCCGTAGTGGATGAAAGACTTCGGGTCCACGGAGTAGAAGGCCTGCGTGTGGTGGATGCCTCAATCATGCCCACCATCACTTCCGGCAATACGTGCTCGCCGACGCTGATGATCGCCGAGAAAGCAGCGCAGATGATCATCGCCGACGCCCGGCAAGCCGATCGTGCTGTCGACATCCCCAAAACCAAGGCTACCGATTCGGTGCATTGAATGATCGAGTGGCCGGCAATCCCCTGACCACTACTGGGTTTTGAGGATTTTTCCTACTGTTAAAACAGCCTTGATAAGACTATTTGTTCGCATCCTTTTCACAAAAAATTGATGGCCCTCTGCCTAAAGTTCGCTACGTCGGAGGAGTGATTTTCCATTGCTCCTTTGGCATCTCCTAACTTGAGTCAAGCAGACCCTCATGCTGAACGTTAAAGCAGTTCGTCCCGAGCTTGTAACTTTGCTCGCCAGCATTTTTTTATTGCTCGGGTTTAACCTGACCCTTTGGCAGCACTTGTTCGCTATTACTGATTTCAACAGTAAAGGCATGATGCTGCGTGCAGCGTTCGGCGTAATCATCTTCTGCGTTTTCAATATTTTTTTGACGCTGTTTGCGTTTAAACGCGTCATGAAGCCAGTGCTGATCGTGTTGTTTATGATCAGTGCGGGGGTTGCCTACTTCATGAATCAATACGGCGTCATGATTGATGCCGGCATGTTCCGCAACTTCGCGGAAACCAATGTCACCGAAGTGCGCGATTTGTTATCGCTGAAGTTTGTCGTTTATATAGTCTTGTTGGGCGTACTGCCCTCGCTGATCCTTTGGAAAATACCGGTCAATTACCGTCGCTGGCACCGAGAGCTGATCAGCAAGACTCTGGTCAGCGTAGGTTGTGCGGCAGCGATCGGCGGCATTGCACTGCTCAATTACCAAGGGCTGTCCTCGTTGTTTCGCAATCATCACGAATTACGTCTGATGGTGGTGCCGAGCAACTATATCGGCGCCTCGATCGGTTACCTGAGCGAGCGAGTTGTGTCAGCGCAAAAGCCGTTCGTGACCTTGGGCGACGACGCCAAACTCGACAGCGAATGGTCGCAGCACAAGCGCAAGTCCCTTACGGTGCTGGTGGTGGGTGAAAGTGCGCGGGCCGAGAACTTCGGCATCCTGGGTTACAACCGGGACACCACGCCGCAACTGAAAAAAGAGCGCGGTGTGATCGCCTTCACCGACGTGCACTCCTGCGGAACCGAGACTGCCGTGTCGGTCCCGTGCATGTTTTCCAATATGGGTCGCAAAGACTACAGCGCGACCACAGCAAGGAATCAGGAAGGCATGCTCGATGTGCTCAAGCGCGCGGGTTTGAACGTGGTCTGGCGTGACAATCAGTCGGGGTGCAAAGGCACGTGTGATCGCGTCACGCTGCAGGATGTCAGTAACCTGAAAGATCCAGTGCTCTGTGCCAACAACGAATGCCGCGATGAAATACTGCTTCAGGGCCTGCAGAACTTTATCGACAACCTGGACAAAGACACGGTATTGGTTTTGCACCAAATGGGCAGTCACGGCCCGGAATACTTCAAGCGCTACCCTAAAGAGTACGAAAAATTTACGCCAGTCTGTGAAAGCAACGCACTTAACAATTGCAGTCGCGAAAGTATTGTTAACGGCTACGACAACACCTTGTTATATACCGATCATGTACTGGCGAGTTTGATCGATATCCTGCGCAGTAATCAGGACAAAGTAGACACGGCCATGATGTATTTGTCCGATCACGGCGAATCACTTGGAGAGTACAACCTGTTCTTGCACGGTACGCCTTATATGCTGGCGCCGGACCAACAGAAGCATGTTCCGATGGTTGCCTGGTTCTCCGATAACTATCAACAGTCGTTCGCAGTCAATACGCACTGCCTGCAAGGTGAACGCAACGCGCCGCTGAGCCAGGACAATCTCTTCCACTCCATGTTGGGACTGCTCAAGGTCGACACCAAAGTCTACAACCCGGCCCTGGATATGTTCGCCAATTGCCGGGGGATTTATACGGACGGGGTACTGGCCAATGAATGATCACAGGAGTGACGCGGCGCAAGTGCGCGAGTGCTCGCCGCCGCACGATCAGGGTCTGGCCCGCAAACTCAGCCTATGGCGTGACGCGCAACTGGCTCGTCACGCGCTGCGCGATGCCGGGGATCCGGGCCTCGTGCTGGATCTTCCGTCGGGTTCTGGACGTTTCTGGCCCGTGCTGGCCGAGCATTCCAATCGGGTGATTCTGGCCGCCGATCCCTCCACAGACAGGCTGGCGGTGGCGCAGTCTCAATCGCCAGCCGAAGTGCGCGGGCGCATTCGCACGTTTCAGAGTTCGGTTTTTTCCATCGGTTTGTCGGCCAATGCGGTGGACTGCATTTTCTGCATGCGCCAGTTCCATCACGTGGCAGAAAGCGACCTGCGCATGGAAATCCTTCAGGAATTCCACCGCGTGACGCGCGACACGGCCATCGTCGCACTGTGGGTCGACGGCAACCTCAAAGCCTGGCGGCGCAAACGTCAGCAACGCTTTCGCCTCGCCCAAGGGGTAGTGGAATTACCGCGCAACCGATTCGTCGTCAGCCGCTCAACCATCGAGTCCGAGTTTGCCAATGCGGGCTTCGCTATCGTCGATCATCACGACTTTTTGCCCGGCTATGCGATGTGGCGGGTGTACGTACTGCGCAAAATCGCCCACTGAGCCGATGAGCGGTCGCTATTTCCACGCGCAGCCCATGCGCAGATGATGAAGATGCTCAAGACTTGCAGGTCGGATGCCCGGTAATCGCTTATAGCGATATATACTGCGCGCCATTCTTCAAGGGAGAGCCGTGTGGCCATCGATATTCACTGGATTCGCGACGACGACAGCCTCGCCCGACATTGCGCACAGTGGCAGGCTCTGCCCTTTGTCGCCCTCGACACCGAATTCATGCGGGTCGACACCTTCTATCCCATCGCCGCGTTGTTGCAGATCGGCGACGGTTCCCGTGCTTACCTGATCGACCCGTTGTTGATCAGCGACTGGCGCCCTCTGGCTTCATTGCTGGAAAGCCCTGACGTCATCAAGGTCGTGCATGCGTGCAGCGAAGACCTCGAAGTCCTGCTGCGCCTGACCGGTAGTCTGCCAGCGCCGTTGTTCGACACCCAGCTGGCTGCCGCTTACCTGAATCTGGGCTTCTCGATGGGTTATTCGCGTCTGGTGCAGGAAGTCCTCAACATCGACTTGCCCAAAGGCGAAACGCGTTCCGACTGGCTGCAACGTCCGCTGTCTGAAACCCAGATCAGCTACGCCGCCGAAGACGCCGTGCACTTGGCCGAAGTCTATGCCTTGCTGCGCCCCCGTCTGACTGACGAAAAGTACGCCTGGGTGGTTGAAGACGGCGCTGAGCTGGTGGCCAATCTGCGCCGCGAGACTGATCCGTACGAGGTCTACCGCGAAGCCAAGCTGGCGTGGAAACTATCCCGTGCCCAGTTGGCTGTGCTGCGTGAGTTGTGCGCATGGCGTGAGAAAGAAGCCCGCGCCCGCAATCAGCCGCGCAATCGTGTGCTGCGTGAGCATGCGCTGTGGCCGCTGGCCAAGACCCAGCCAGACAACCTCGCCGCGCTGGCAAAGATCGAAGACATGCACCCCAAGACCGTGCGTCAGGATGGCGAGTTTCTACTCGATCTGATCAAGAAAGCCGGCAGCGTATCCCAAGACCAGTGGCCTCCGGCGTTGCCCGAGCCGTTGCCGATCGATGCCTCCAACGTGCTGAAATCCCTTCGGGTCATCGGCCAGCAGCAGGCAGAGCGCCTGGACATGGCCCCTGAGTTGATGCTGCGCAAGAAAACCCTGGAAGCGCTGCTCAAGACCGGTTATCCCGACGGTCCCTACCATTTGCCCGATTCGCTGCGTGGCTGGCGCCGCGAGTTGATGGGTCAGACGCTGCTCGACAGCCTGGCCACCCCCGGAGAACAGCCTTGAAACGTATTTGCTCCATCTATCGCAGCCCACGCCGCAACGAAATGTACCTGTACGTGCTCAAAAGCGATGCGCTCGAGCGCGTGCCGGACGAATTGCTGGCCGCGTTCGGCACGCCGCAACTGGCTTTCAACCTGGTGTTGACCCCTGAGCGGGTTCTGTCGCGCGAAGACATCCACGCCGTACTCGCCAACCTCGAAAAGCAGGGCTACCACCTGCAAATGCCGCCTGCCGAAGACGACTACATCGAGCATTTGCCCGAAGAGCTGCTGCGCCGCAACGACCCGATGTAAGCGTTTGCATCATTGAGAAGACCCTGCAAATCATCGCAGGGGTTTACCGGATCGATGCCCGCCCAAGCTCCTTTTGGCCTGGGCAGGCATGGGTCGCAAGTCCCGATTTTTTGAGTTTTGAATCATGCGCGTTCTGATCGCCGAACACGATTTTGCCGTTTACACCGAACTACTCCGTAAAGCCGCTCCCGATATCGAAGTCCTGAGCAGCGGTGACTCTGCCGAACTGGCCAGAATGGCCGCCGATGCGCCTGTCTGGCTGGGTCAGCCTGACCTGCTGGCGAACTTGTTGCGTCAGGGCCACAGGCCGCAGTGGCTGCAATCGACCTGGGCCGGTATCACGCCGCTGCTGGCCGATGGTTTGAACCGCAACTACCGCCTGACCCGCGCCGTTGGCATCTTCGGGCAGGTCATGGCCGAATTTGTCCTGACGTACATGCTGGTTCATGAGCGTGAAGTGCTGGCACGGCTGGTCAGCCAGGTCGAACGCAAGTGGGACAACCGCGCAGGCCACAGCCTGGCCGGTCGCAAAGCGCTGATCGTCGGCACTGGCGACATTGGCGCCACGGTGGCGAAATTTCTGGTGCCGTTCGGCGTTGAGCTTTACGGCATCGCCTCGACCGCTCGCACGCTGGAGCCGTTCGTGGAAGTAGGCGCGCCGAGCGATCTCGAGCGTCTGGTGGGGCAGGTGGATTTCGTCATTAACCTGCTGCCCAACACGCCGCACACCCACGACCTGTACGACGCCAAGCTGTTCGCTCAGTTCAAGCCCTCGGCGCTGTTCATCAATGTCGGGCGCGGCACCTCGGTGGTCGATGCCGATCTGGTCGAGGCGCTCAAGGAAGGGCATCTGGCGGGCGCTGTCATCGACGTCTGCCGCCAGGAGCCGTTGCCGCAACGTCATCCGTTCTGGACCGCCTGGGGCCTGTTGCTGACCGGACACAGCTCCGCGCCGACCTCGCCGACGATGATGACGCAGCTGTTTGTAGAGAATCTTCGGGCTTATGCGGCGAGCGAGCCGTTGCGTGGCGAAGTGGATTTTGCGCGGGGCTATTGAGCCTCGCCTACCGACAGTCGCACGCGCTTGGTCCTGATGGCTGACAGCCTTAAACTGTCGGCCTTTCACTCTATTGATACCGATTCCCGCACCCATGGCCGCTAAAGTCGAACCCTTCTGGATACGCAAAACCCTCGATCAGCTTGATGCCGTCGAGTGGGAATCCTTGTGCGATGGCTGCGGCCTGTGTTGCCTGCAGAAGCTGGAAGACGAGGACGACAACAGCGTTTATTACACGCGCATCGCCTGCAAGCTGCTGGATCTGAAGACCTGTCAGTGCACCGACTACCCCAATCGCCGCGCAACAGTGCCCGATTGCATTCAACTGACGCCAGGGCAAGCGGATGAATTCACGTGGCTGCCGCCGACCTGTGGATATCGGTTGGTCAGCGAAGGGAAGGATTTGCCGCTTTGGCATCATCTGGTGTGCGGCGATCGCGATGCAGTGCATCAGGCGCGGGTTTCACAGTCCGGGCGGATGGTTAGCGAGAACAGCGTGTCGGAAGACGACTGGGAAGATTATTTGATCTTTCGGGCGGGGTAAGGCGCACGGTCATCTGTAGGAGCCAACTTTTCGGCGATGCTCTCAACCGCTCGCGAACAAGTTCGCTCCTACAGAGTTTTCACACGCTTAGATCTCGGTCTTTGGTGCTTTTACCGAATCAATGCTTTTCACCACGGCTTCTTCAGCCGCGACTTCTGCTTTGGTCTTCAAGCTGCTCAATTCCGCACCAGCGCGCTGAATGCGAGATTTGGCTGTCTCCAGATCGCTGCGACCTTTTTCGACCATCGCTTTGGCCGAGCAGTGACCGGTAATACCACGGGCCAGTACTGCGCCGCCGATGGCCAGTTGAATGATGCCGAAAATGCCGCCACGACGCAGGCCTTTGCCCATCATCAAGACGCCTCCCGCCAACGAGCCAATGCGTTCCCAACCCTGCACGTTCTGCTCAGGATGAGGCTCAATAGCGCGGTCAATACGTTCAACGATCGGGGTGTCGCTCATGATGTTTCTCCATGAAGAATTGGGGTCCTTAAAGCTGACTGCCTGAGCCTCGATCTGTTCAATGCGTTTGATCGTATGGTTCGCTTACGTGCCTTGGGTGTCCCGACCGAACTGAGGGCCTGAACGGGTGTTGTTGCCCTTGGCCATGCGGTCGTAAAGCACAACGTTGACGGTTGCGGCCAGGTTCATGCAGCCGGTGGTGGGGATGTACACCACGTCTTCACACCAGTCGCGAATCTCTTTGTCGAGCGAGCCATCTTCAGGGCCGAAGATATAGATCGCCCGGTCAGGATGGGTGTATTCGGGCAACGCGCGCGCCCCTTCGACCAATTCGACCGCCACCGGAATGCAGCCCAGTGGAATGATTTTTTTCAAATCGTCGATGCCGATCAGCGGGATGTCCTGATGGATCTTCTTGGTGTCGGTCACAAAGTCCCGCGCGCGCTCGTAGCGCGTGCCGGTATAAAAAACCGACGCGACGCCATAGCAACCTGCCGCGCGCATCACCGAGCCCACGTTTTCCGGCGATTTTGGGTTGTACAGGCCGATACAGGCATAGCGTTTGTTGGCCACGGGGGAGAGTGCTCGCTGAGGGGGAAGGCGCGGGATTATACGGGAGGCGCGGCAAATACGAACTGTAGGAGCGAGGCTTGCCCGCGAAGCTGCGATTGCGGTGCGTCAGGCTTACCGCGTCCTGACTTCGTCCGAATGCGGCCCAGACCAAGCCTCGCTCCAACAAGGGCAAGGACGTCGCCGTCAGTCGTCTTTCTTCATCAACCCGGCCAGCGCCGCAAACGGGTTGTGCGTTGCTTTGGCGGTTTTCGGGCTGCTGGTGGAGCCTTCGGAGAAATACTGCTGATCGGTATAACGTGAGTGTTCGTTATCGTGGCAGTACAGGCACAACAATTCCCAGTTGGAGCCATCTTGAGGGTTGTTGTCGTGGTTGTGGTCGCGGTGGTGCACGGTCAGTTCGCTCAGGCGTTTGCCGGCAAATTCACGGGCGCAACGGCCGCACACGTGGGGGTACATGCGCAGGGCCTTGTCGCGGTAACCCATTTCGCGGTCGCGTTGAGCGTCGGCGAGGATGCGATCCAGCTTCGAGGTATTGGTCGGGGTGGTCGTACTCATGGTGTCACCTGATTCGTGTTCTGTTGTCGACAATGTTGGCAGTCTAGCGCTTCGCAGCCCAATCAGGCTTTCAGTTTTTCAGCGATCCAGATCGTATGCCGGGTGCCTTTGTTGCCATGGGCATAGACCTTGACCTCTTCAGCTTTGAAGCCGGCCTTGCGCAGCTTGTCGGAGAACGCCGCGTCAGCGCTGGCCGACCAGACCGCCAGCACGCCCTTTGGCCTTAGAGCCTGGGCACAGGCGCTAAGCCCGCCGGATGAATACAACCAGCTGTTGGACTTTTGCGTCAGGCCTTCGGGGCCGTTGTCGACGTCGAGCATGATCGCGTCGAAGCCCTGTGGCTCACTTTTCAGCACCTGCGCCACGTCCTGAATGACGACTTTGGCGCGGGAATCCTGCAACGGATTGCCTGACTTTTCACCCAACGGGCCGCGATTCCATTCGACGACGCCGGGCACCAGTTCGGCGACAACCACTTCCGCGTTTTTGCCCAGATGCTTGAGCGCGGAGGCGAGGGTGAAGCCCATGCCTAGCCCGCCGATCAGCACGCGGGGTTGGGCGCGCGGCGCGACCTTTTTGCAGGGGATTTCGGCCAGTGCGTCTTCGGAACCGTGCATACGCGTGTTCATCAACTGGCCGCCGTCGCCGCCCTGGATCTTGATCACGAAGTCTTCGCCGTATTCGAACAGGCACAAGGCGCCGCCGTTGTCGGGGATCGGAGTGGTGTCGAGCAGAACGAAACGTTTCATGGAGCACTCAGTGATGAAGTGAAAAATTGATGGTTTGCAGCGCGCAATCGGACATCCAGGAGTAGCCTGTGACCCACAACTCTCACAGGCGGCGGAGCCCCATCGATGAAGCGCTACATTCTAACGGCGATTACCCTGGCGACGCTCTCGGTATGTGCGATTCAGGCCGAGACGCTGCAACCCACGCTCAACACCCCGGGGCCGACATCGTCCCCGCCGGGCTCCCCCGGCACCGCAACACCGACGCCATACCCGCAAGTTTCCCCACCGAGCATTTCCCGAGAAGGTGGCGTGGGCGATCCACCGTTACTGCCCAAAATCCCACAGCCTGGGCCGCCGAAAGATGAGGCGTTGCAGGGGTTGGATCAGGAAACCAGCCCAGTCGTTAAGCCCTGAAACAAGCGCTGTCTCTGTAGGAGCGAACTTGTTCGCGAGGCGGATTAACTGACACGGCATAGATCTCTCGCCAACAAGTTGGCTCCTACAGAAGAGGGTTTGCGATCCGCCGCTAAACCTGCTGCGACGCCAACTGCCCATCCATCATGCGCAGGCGTTTGGACAACGCCACGGCGATCGCGCGGATGATTTTGGCGGCTGTTTTGGGCGCCTCGTTGATCATCTTGTCCAGTGAATCCCGGCCCAGGTTCAGCAGGTAGCTGGGCGTAGCGGCAATGCAGGTTGCCGAACGACGCTCGCCGTCGAGCACCGCCATTTCCCCAAAGGTTCGACCGCTACGCAGCACGGCCAGCTCCACCGGCTTGCCGTCGCTGTTGAGTTTCTGCACCGACACCGAGCCTGAATGGATGATGCACATGAACGTGCCGGCATCGCCTTCGTTGAAAATGGCCTGGCCTTTGTCGATGCTGCTGATGCTGAAATACCCCGCAGCGGCGGAAAACTCCGCAGGCGTAAGCGGGTCGAACAGACCGCAGTCCATCAGCATTTCGCGAATTTCGTTATTCAGTGATGACGGTGTGGACATGGCTCGATCTTGTGCAAGTTTTAAGAAAGGGACGACATCAACAACAGATCCGAGCGACGCAACGCTCGGACCCTGCTGATAGGCACATGAGGTGCCCACCAGGTTACTCAACTCAATTGCAAAACCTTCAAGACGAAACCGTACTCCAGGGCCACGTCACGCAATCCCTGATAACGCCCGCTCATGCCGCCGTGGCCTGCGCCCAGTTCGGTCTTGAGCAGCAGCAGATTGTCGTCGGTCTTGTGGTCGCGCAATTTTGCCACCCACTTGGCCGCCTCCCAATACTGCACGCGACTGTCGTTGTAGCCCGCGATCACCAGCATGGCGGGGTAGGCCTGGGCGGTGACGTTTTCATACGGCGCGTAGGCCTTGATGCGCGCGTAGACGTCGGGCTCCTGCGGGTTGCCCCACTCATCGTATTCGGTGACGGTCAGTGGCAGCTCGGGATCGAGCATCGTGTTAAGCACATCGACAAACGGCACTTCGGCAATCGCCGCTTTGAACAGCTCGGGACGCTGATTGACCACCGCGCCAATCAACAGGCCACCCGCGCTGCCACCGCTGATCACCAATTGTTCGGGACTGGTCAGTTGCTGCGCGATCAAATATTCGGCGCAAGCGATGAAGTCAGTGAACGTGTTGGTTTTGTGCTCTTGCTTGCCGTTGCGATACCAGGCCTCGCCCAACTCGCCGCCGCCGCGCACATGGGCGATGGCAAACGCGACGCCCCGGTCCAGCAGGCTCAGCCGCGCGTGAGAGAACCACGGGTCAAGGCTTTCGCCGTAAGCGCCGTAGCCGTAAAGGTAAAGCGGCACCGTTTTGCCTGCCAATTCACGCTTGACCACCAGGCTGATCGGCACCTGCGTGCCGTCCGGCGCCGTCGCCCATAACCGCTGACTGACGTAAGCATCGGCATCGAACACGCCGAGCACGGGTGTTTCCTTGAGTACTGACTGCTCGCCGGTCGCCAGCACCAATTGCCGAACCTGAGCCGGGCGATTCAACGATTGATAGCGCAGACGAATCTTGTCGCTGTCGAATTCAAGTGTGTCCTGCACGTAGAGGTTGTAGGCCGCATCCGGCAATTGCACGCGATAGGGTGCCGCGCCTTGTGGGTGAACTTCGACAATCGGCAAGCCGCCTTCGCGCAAGCTCAAGGTCAGAGCCTTGGCGTTAAGGCTGAAGCCGTCGAGCATCACCGCATCGTTGTGCGGGATCAGGGTTTGCCATTGCGCTCTGTCCGGCACGCCGCTGGTTTTCTCCGGCGCATGGAACAGCGCGAAGTTGATGCCATTCTGGTTGCTGCGGATCAACCAGCTCCAGAGGCCATCCACCAGGCCGTGGTCCACTGAATACTCATGGCCCTCGGCACGCGGCGCCATGCAGACAAAGGCTTGCTCCGGTTTGCTGGCGTCCAGCACCCAGGCTTCGCTGGTGGTCTTGCTATCGAGGGATAACACCAACTGGCGCTCGGAGCTGCTGCGATAACAATGCAAAAAGAATCGGCCATCCGGCTCGTTGAACACCAGGTCCGCCGATTCATTGCCGAGCCTATGGCGATACAGCTTGTGCGGGCGGTGAGTGTCGTCCAGTTCGCCGAAGAACAGCGTCTGGCTGTCATTGGCCCAGGTCATGCTGCCGTCGCAATCCTCGAACGGCAGTGCAGTGAGCTGGCCGCTGCTCAGTTCTTTGACGAACAGCTGATAAACCTCTTCACCGGTGGTGTCCAGGCTGTAGGCAAGCCGCTGATGATCGGGGCTGATGCTGAACGTGCCCAGGGAGAAAAACCCGCCACCTGCCAGGGCGTTGGGGTCCAGCAGTAACTCTTCGGTGCTTTGGTCGACCGTTTGCGAGTCATCGGCCGGGCGCGTGCAGCGGTAATGCCGACCGTACTCGTCACCCTCGGTGGTGCGCGTGTAATACAGGTAAGGGCCCCAAGGGGAGGGCAGGGAGAGGTCGGTTTCGAGGATGCGGCCTTTTATTTCCTGGAATAAAGTCTCGCGCAGAGCCTTCTGATCGGCCAATTGCTGCTCTTGGTAGGCGTTTTCGGCCTTGAGGTAGTCGAGCACTTCGTCGGTGTCGCGGTTCTGCAGCCAGGCATACGGGTCTGCGCCGTCGGCCTTGCGGGCGATCGGGGCGCTGAGGGGGGCATTGGATAAGGGCATGCTGGGCTCTCTGATAATGAAATGATCGGTGGCGGCCCTGTGTTTGAAGGGTTGCACGCACCGATGCTGAAGCCGGGGAAGCTTGGCTGGCGAAAAGTCGTTATCATAAGCGCCTCTTTACCTGCCTTACCACGGACGTCATGACCGACAACGACTATATGATTGGCTGGGGCCTTTACGCATTCGCTGCGTTGGGCTGTCTGTTGGTGTGGATGAAGCTGACGGGCTGGATGTGGCGCTACCTGCGCGAGCCGCTATGGCTGATCGGTGCGTTGCTGTTGTTTTCGCCGACGCTTATCGATCCGGTCAAGGAAAAATACGCACCGGCGCTGGCCATCAGCGTGCTCGATCTGGCCTTCAAGGTCGGCAACAACGTCTGGCGCGCTGTGCTGGATCTGGCGACCTACGGCGCCGTGGCGCTGGGGCTTTACGTCATCTTCGCGCTGATTCGTTTGCCGATTCTCAACGCTCGAAAAGCGCGAGCGGCTCACGCCAAGGCCGCCGCCGATGCGCAAGCTGCTGCAAGCAAAGACGATGAAGACGAGCCTTTTGCCTCACCAGACTCCAGCCGTTACACGACTCAGCCTGCGGTTGCTTTACCGACCCGGGATGGTCCGGCAAGCAGCGCCGGCCCCCGTATTCGGGTCGAACCCAAGCTTTAACAGGCCAACGCTGCAGAACGTATCGAGGCCCTGAGCATGTGTGAATTACTGGGCATGAGTGCCAATGTCCCCACCGACATCGTTTTCAGCTTTACCGGGCTGATGCAGCGCGGTGGCCGGACCGGCCCCCATCGCGATGGCTGGGGCATCGGCTTTTATGAGGGCCGCGGTCTGCGTCTGTTTCAAGACCCCGCCGCCAGCAGCGAATCCGAGGTTGCGCAACTGGTACAGCGTTACCCGATCAAGAGCGAAGTGGTCATCGGCCACATTCGTCAGGCCAACGTCGGCAAAGTCTGCCTTTCCAATACCCATCCTTTTGTCCGCGAGCTGTGGGGCCGTAATTGGTGTTTTGCCCATAACGGCCAGCTTGCGGATTTCAATCCCCGCGCCACGTTTTATCGCCCCGTGGGGGATACCGACAGCGAAGCGGCGTTCTGCGACCTGCTCAATCGGGTTCGTGAGGCCGAGCCTGAGCCTGTGGAGATCGAACAATTGCTGCCGTCGTTGGTTGATGCCTGCGCGGAATATCGCAGCAAAGGCGTATTCAATTGCCTGCTCAGCGACGGTGACTGGCTGTTTTGCTTCTGCTCCACCAAGTTGGTACAGATCACCCGTCGAGCGCCGTTCGGCCCGGCCCGGCTCAAGGATGTCGATGTGATTGTCGATTTCCAGGCGGAAACCACGCCCAATGATGTCGTGACCGTGATCGCCACCGAGCCGCTGACCGAGGACGAAATCTGGCATCGCTACGAGCCAGGCCAATGGAGCTTGTGGCGCCGCGGAGAATGCGTGGCCCAGGGTTCTACTTGAAAACTGCGCGTAACAGACTCGACGCGACCGATTCGATGACCGAGAGGGACCTATGCTGCGAAGCTATTTGAGATTGGTGCTGTTCACCGCAGGATTGCTGTTTGGCGTTCAGGTGCCCGGTTTTATCAGCGATTACAGCAAGCGCGTCGAAGCGCATCTGATCGAAGCCCAGCAGGGCATGAAGGGCTACAACGACACGGCGCAGCGCTTTTTCAATGGCGATGTGCAGGCGTTGATCCAGCATTACCGCAGCAGCGACGACCCGGTGTTTCGTAGCGATGCCGACAGTGTGAACAACCTGATCACCCGCGCGCAGATCCTCGACCGCGAATGGCAGGCGCTGCAGGGCCCTTGGTACGCCAGGGCCTGGCATGTGTTCACCGCCGCCAACCCGGAAATCCGTATGGAAACCTGGAACGGCTATAGCTGGCAGGTGCTGTTGACCCCTGAAGTGATTGGCTGGGGGCTGATGGGCGCGTTGTTGCTGTCGCTGGTGATCGAAAGCATCGTGGTGTTCATCGACTGGCTGGCAGTGGGTCGTCGACACAAACGCGCGGTCAACCCCGATTGGCGGTAAATCCCGCATGTAGGAGCGCGCTTGCCCGCGATAGCAGTGTGTCAAAAATTTATTTGTCGCTGACCCAATGCAATCGCGGGCAAGCGCGCTCCTACAGATGATGAAACCCACACAGGAGATTCCCCATGAGCCGCCTGTTATTGAACTGCGATATCGGTGAAAGCTACGGCGCCTGGACCATGGGGCTGGATGCTGAGGTCATGCCGTTCATCGACTGCGCCAATATCGCCTGCGGTTTCCATGCGGGCGACCCCAGCGTGATGCGCAAAACAGTCGCCCTGGCGTTGTCCCACAACGTCACCATCGGCGCGCACCCGGCCTATCCGGATCTGGTGGGTTTCGGTCGTCGCTCCATGGCGTGCTCGGCGCAGGAGATTCAAGACTTGCTGCATTACCAGATCGGCGCCTTAGATGGCGTGTGCCGAGGGCAGGGCGGTCGGGTGCAATACGTCAAACCCCATGGCGCGATGTACAACGACATGATGGCCAATCCCGCTCAATTGCGCGCCGTGATCGAGGGCATTGCGCGTTACGACGCCGGACTGCCTTTGATGGTGCTGGCAATGCGCGATAACGCGGCCGCTCAGGCGATTGCCGACGAATACGACGTCACGCTGTGGTTCGAGGCCTTTGCCGACCGCGCTTATGACAGTGTCGGCCGACTGGTCTCCCGCAACCTGCCGGGCGCCGTGCACCATGACCCGGAACGCATCATCGAGCAGGCGTTGACCCTGTCCCGCGGCGAAGCGCTGACTGCCAGCGATGGCAGTGAACTGCGGCTTGCCGCCAACACCTTGTGCGTCCATGGCGACAACGCCAGTTCCATTGCGGCGGTGCAGCGGATTCGGCAAGCGTTGGGTTAAATGCCCAAATCAATTAATGCGGACGCCGCATGACTGTATGACCTTACGAGCAGCGCGAGGCTCCGGGGTCGCGCCCGACCGATCGCGGTGTGTCAGGCAGAGCGTAATCGGTCGGGCGCGACCCCGGAGCCTCGCGCTGGTCGTCAACTCCTACCGGAAAGCGTAGCGAGTCTGAAACCACCGTCTCACTTCGCCAAATACCGCATCCCTTCTTCCATTCCCCGCTGTTACTCGTAAGACTGGCGCAGAAACTACCGACTACTGTCGTGCAGTTAAAACCGGTGATGCAGGGTGTCGTGCATCGGGAGCAGGCGGGGTATTTGCGGCAACTTCAGTGGGTCGGTCTGTAGCCTTTTTCATACTTATTGATCGGAATTATCAGACTGAATTGTCAGGTCAATTATTTCTTGTGCTGGCCGTTATGCAATTTAGATAACCCCTGCCATGAGTAGCAACTATGAATCTGAATTTAGTCGTTGATCAAAATCACTCTTACAGGCAAGCAGTAGAGATCGCCTATGAGAAAGCAAAAAGAACCGGAAACGTCGATGAGGTTACGGTGCAAGAGTGCGAACTCATACTGAGTGAGCCGGAGCCCGATTACGTTTATCACGAGATCATACTTGATAGTACCCTTCGATCGCATGAGGACGGATGTGTATCCTTTCGTGCGTTAAATTCGCGTGATTTCTACGAGCAAGTAAAGTTGACTGCTCGTAAGTGCGCAGCGGAATGCCTTGCGAGTCAAATGGACGACATATGGGATAGTGTAAAAACGGCGAGCGTTGGCATCAAACCTGAACTGTTGAAGGAGATCAGTTTTTCAGTGGATGAAAAAGGTTTAATCAAACCGGTGTGCGTGTCAGGTTTACTGGGTGTGGATGATGATACACAACTTTTTGAATTGTTAAATCAACATTCGGTGCTTAAGGGCTTGGGTAAGGAGTATGTTTGGGTTCTCGCAGGGCTCGTAGGCCATACGATAGATGGTTTGTCAGCCAAGTATGCGCGGTATTTCTCCGGTTCCCGTCTCTAAAAGGTTAAGGGCACCGTGGGTGCCGTTAACCTTTTAATATTAGCGTGCGAGATCTATTGTGCAGATTTGTGTGATACTTACTGGGCTAATTCCAGCAGTTGGGTTGCCTCTCACAGAAACATACCAGTGGCCAGTGTTATAAGTAACTCGCCACTTTGTTTTAGAACCGCTTTCTTGAAATGGAGCGGTCGTGTGGCGACCAATGCAGCGCGGAAAATCAACATATTGCACGACCCCGCCATTGGTGGTGACGCTTTGCGAATTCACCGAGCTAGATGGGTTTTGCTCGTCGGGATTGATTACGAAATTGACAGTTGCCCCTTCTAGATAATGGCCCTTTGAATCCCGAATATTTGTCAACAACAGAATTCTGTTCCTGAATGTTTTAGTTGAGAAATAAGTTCCTGTTGTCGGGCCTTCTGTTTCGATTCTAATATCATGGGCATATGGGGCGGATCCGAAGTCGAGGTGGAAGTGCCTATTTGGTTGGATAGGTACGCGGGTCGGATGTGAGATCCGGATCTTAACCTTTTGGCCGATATCTAATGATGGTGTAACTAGGGGTTCGAGTGTAGGCATTAGGTGCCATTTTCCTGTGATGTTATATTCGATTTTCCAGTACGATCCGTCGGCCCCTCGCTGAACATCATGAATCATTACCTTTTGTCCACGCAACGCAGCAAAGCTATAGTATTTCACATCGCTTGCCGTTTCCAATTTATCGAACACGCGATTTATTTTATCGGGTAAGTCGGTGATTTCAACATCAAGGGCGTCGGTAGGCTCACTTGCGCGGTCTACATCGCTTGTGCTTTCAATTGTATTAGTCTCTGGGCTATTGTCTGGATCGCATGCCGGTGTTGCGCCGGCTGTCGAGCCAAATAACCCAGTCATAAGCAAAAGTAGCGAGGTTGTCAGGATCGCTTTGTTATAGGTAAGGTTGTCCATTATAAATCCCTTATATATACTTAATTTTCCACAAAAGCGGGTCTCTGGTAATTAATTAAGTGCCATTCTGTGGTTTTGATTAGCTTTGGTTAAACTAATGAGGTGACGTAATCAGTAACTACGGCCTTTAGTCAAAGCCTAAGATGTAAGGAAAAGTAAAATGAGGGGCACCGCTAGATGCGGATCAAATGAAATGGCGAGACTAGGTTGGTGTCTTGATATCGGATGAGGTGCTTGCAGCGCTAGGCCTGATGAACGCCAAATGAATCTGTAGCAGTCCTGTGTTGTGGACGCGACCGCCGGCAGATCGGACTGCTACAGAATTAATCGTGCGGACGCGTAGCAGCGGTTACTTCGCCAAATACCGCATCCCTTCCTCCAACCCTCGCAGCGTCAGCGGATACATCTGATCGTCGATCAAATCCCGCACAATGTTGGTCGAGGTGGTGTAGGCCCATGCGTCTTTGGGGTACGGATTGATCCAGATGATCTTCTTGAATTTGGCCTTGAAGCGCTGCATCCACGCGTAGCCTGCTTCCTCGTTCCAATGCTCGACACTGCCGCCCGGCTGGGTGATTTCGTAGGGCGCCATCGCGGCGTCGCCAATGAAGATCACTTTGTAATCCGCGCCGTATTTGTGCAGCAAGTCCTGGGTAGACGTACGTTCAGAGGTGCGACGCTGGTTGTTCTTCCACACTGATTCGTAGATGAAGTTGTGAAAGTAGAAGTACTCCATGTGCTTGAACTCGGTCTTGCAGGCCGAAAACAACTCCTCGCAGATCTTCACGTGGGCGTCCATCGAGCCGCCGATGTCGAACAGCAGCAACAGCTTGATGGTGTTGCGCCGCTCGGGACGCATCTGAATATTCAGCAGCCCGGCATCGCGGGCGGTGTGGTCGATGGTGCCGTCGATGTCCAGCTCATCTGCCGCGCCTTGCCGCGCAAATTTTCGCAGTCGGCGCAGGGCGATCTTGATATTGCGCGTGCCCAATTCGACCTGATCATCCAGGTTCTTGTATTCGCGCTGCTCCCAAACTTTCGCCGCCTTGCCCTGACGCTTACCTGCATCGCCGACGCGAATGCCTTCAGGGTTATAGCCGCCTGAGCCAAACGGGCTGGTGCCGCCGGTGCCGATCCACTTGTTGCCGCCGGCGTGGCGTTCTTTCTGTTCTTCCAGACGCTTTTTGAATTCTTCGATCAGCTTGTCCAGGCCGCCCAGGGACTGGATCGCCGCGCGTTCCTCTTCGGTCAGCGAGCGCTCGAACTCCTTGCGTAACCAATCCTCGGGGATCAACGCCTGCAAATGATCATCCAGCTTTTCCAGCCCGTTGAAGTAGGCGCCAAACGCCCGATCGAACTTGTCGTAATGGCGCTCGTCCTTCACCAGGATCGCCCGGGACAGGTAATAAAACTCGTCCATGTCGGCGAAGGTGACGCGCTGTTTCAGCGCGTTGATCAGGTCCAGCAGTTCGCGAACCGAGACCGGGACCTTGGCGGCGCGCATTTCATTGAACAGATTGAGCAGCATGATAATTGTCCCGACGTATCAAAAAGCGCTTAGCGATTGCCGCGACGGCTCATGAACGCCAGGCGCTCCAGTAGCTGCACATCCTGCTCGTTTTTCACCAGCGCACCCGCCAGCGGCGGAATGGCTTTGGTCGGATCGCGCTCGCGCAGCACCGCTTCACCGATGTTGTCGGCCATCAGCAGTTTCAGCCAGTCCACCAGCTCCGAGGTCGAAGGCTTCTTCTTCAGGCCCGGTACTTTGCGCACGTCGAAGAACACGTCGAGCGCTTCGCTGACCAAGTCTTTTTTGATGTTCGGGTAATGCACATCGACGATCTTCTGCAGCGTCGCGCGATCAGGGAAGGCGATGTAGTGGAAGAAACAGCGACGCAGGAAGGCGTCAGGTAGTTCTTTCTCGTTATTGGAGGTAATGATGATGATCGGGCGGATTTTCGCCTTGATCGTCTCGTCGATCTCGTAAACGTAGAACTCCATTTTGTCGAGTTCTTGCAGCAGGTCATTGGGGAATTCGATGTCGGCCTTGTCGATTTCATCGATCAGCAAGATCACCCGCTCGTTGGCCTCGAAGGCTTCCCAGAGCTTGCCCTTCTTCAGGTAGTTGCGCACGTCATGGACTTTGTCGACGCCCAGTTGCGAATCGCGCAGGCGGCTGACGGCATCGTACTCGTACAACCCTTGATGGGCCTTGGTGGTGGATTTGATGTGCCAGGTAATCAGCTTGGCGCCGAAGGATTCGGCCAGTTGCTCGGCGAGCATGGTTTTGCCGGTGCCAGGCTCGCCCTTGACCAGCAAGGGCCGCTCCAGCGTGATGGCGGCGTTGACCGCAAGCTTGAGGTCGTCAGTGGCGACATAGGCTTGTGTGCCTTCGAATTTCATCGATAAATCCTCGAACGTAACGTGCGGACAAAGGCCTGCGCGGCGTAAATCTGGCGGAAGAATGCGCCGACTATAACGCGCACGCCGGGCCGATGTGAACGCAGACGCTTTATTCAGTACCTGAATGGGGCGTCACGTCTTGACTGGCTGAAAGGGTAAGAAAGATGAGGTGTGAAGGTGGGCTCGCGACGACCGTAGTGCGAGTCGGGCACAGGTGAAGTGGGAGCGGACCTGTCCGCGAAGAGGCCCGTGTAGACCGATACATTTGCATCGGTTGTAAATCAAACTTCGCGGACAGGTCCGCTCCCACTAACGCGCCACTCGGCTAAAGTTATATTCGCTACTGCCCCTTCCCGCTGTCATACCGCGTATTGAACGCCTGCACGAAGGCATTGCGCAGGATCTGCAAAAACGCCTGAAACGCGCTGATGTCTTGCTTATGGACACTGCCGCTCAGTTCCACTCGGGTCGCAAATTGGTTTTTGCCCTGGTTTTTCAAAACCGTTTCACTGCCACCGACCACTGCCTCCCAGACCGAGCGGAAAAACCCTTTGTTCTGGTTTTCCACGTCCTGCTGCCAGTTGAAGATGTCCACGTTCTTGAGCAGGGGCTTGATGTAACCACTGAGCTGGCCTTTGTTGGCCTTGGCCTCGATCACGATGTCGCCATCGCCCGCGTTGAAGTCGAACTTGCCGTACGCCGACGCGAAGTCGTTCATCTGTTTGAGTTGAATATCCGTGGCGCGCAACTTGAAATCGAAATCGTCGAAGTTGCTGAACGGATCGAACGTAGCGCTACTTTCCAGCGGTGCATGGCCGAGCAACAACGCCTTGCCTTCGAAGCGGGCGTCACGCTTGCCTGCTGTGTCGACCACGTTGGTCAAGTTGAACAGGCTGGCATTGACCTTATCCGCTTCGATTTTCACCTTTGGCGTAGAGCTGAAGTTGTTGAAGCTGATTTTGCCATCAACCACTCGGACTTCGTTCAGGGTAATCGGCAGCAGTTTGTTCAGTTGCGCCCGCCAGTCTGTACCTTCACCCGTCTGCGACGCCTGCTTGTTGGCGCCGCCATCGACGAAGTTCAGCTCGGGGCTGATAAATGCAACCTCGGCGACCACCGCGTGGTCGTACCACAAAGAATGCCAACTCACCGCCAGATCAATGACCGGCACGCTGACGAAGGGCACCGGCACCTTGCCGTCGACCTTGACGATGTTCAGCCCGTTGATTTTGTAGGCGCCGCGCCACAAGGCGAGATCGACATCAGTCACCTGACCGCGGTAGGCGCCCATGTCGGCAAGTTTTTCATTCAAGTAGTTGCGAACGACATAAGGCAACGCGATATGCACGGCAATCAATAGCGCGACGATGCCGAGCACTGTCCAAAGCGGCCAGCTGTAGCGACGTTTCATGGAAGTGATCTCCGGGGACGTAAGGGTGTTGACTGCGGTCATCGGCATCGGTTCGCTATGACTGGACGCCCCAAGGCTTGCGGCATAGGCTTTGTTCCATTCCAAACCTGCACAAAGGACCCCGTCATGAGCCGTATTTACGCTGACAACGCCCACTCCATTGGCAACACTCCATTGGTGCAGATCAACCGGATCGCGCCTCGCGGCGTGACGATTCTGGCGAAAATCGAAGGGCGCAATCCCGGTTATTCGGTCAAATGCCGCATCGGCGCCAACATGATCTGGGACGCTGAAAGCAGCGGAAAACTCAAGTCCGGCATGACCATCGTCGAGCCGACTTCCGGCAACACTGGCATTGGCCTGGCGTTCGTTGCAGCGGCACGCGGGTACAAGCTGATGCTGACCATGCCCGCTTCCATGAGCATAGAGCGTCGCAAGGTATTGAAGGCCCTGGGTGCTGAGATCGTTCTGACTGAAGCGGCCAAAGGCATGAAAGGCTCGATCGCCAAGGCCGAAGAGCTGGTGGCGCAAAACCCGGAGACGTTCTTCATGCCGGCGCAGTTCGAGAATCCGGCTAACCCGGCGATTCACGAGAAGACCACCGGCCCGGAAATATGGAACGACACTGACGGCGCTATCGATGTGCTGGTGGCGGGCGTCGGTACGGGCGGCACCATCACTGGCATCTCGCGTTATATCAAGAAGACCATGGGCAAACCGATAATCTCGGTGGCGGTTGAGCCGATGGGCTCACCGATCATTACCCAGAAGCTGGCAGGGCAGGAGATCACCCCGGCGCCGCACAAGATTCAGGGCATTGGTGCCGGTTTCATCCCGAAGAACCTGGATCTGTCGATCGTCGACCGAGTGGAACTGGTCAGCGACGAAGAAGCCAAGGCCATGGCCCTGCGGTTAATGCAGGAGGAGGGGATACTCTGCGGGATTTCTTGTGGCGCCGCGATGGCTGCGGCTGTGCGCATGGCCGAGAAACCGGACATGCAGGGCAAGACGATCGTGGTGATTCTGCCCGATTCTGGTGAGCGCTATCTGTCGAGCATGCTGTTCAGCGACATGTTTACTGAACAGGAGCTGACGCAGTAACGAGCTAATAGGCGGGCAGTGAGTTTATTCAGGCACACTGGCTCGCGAACAAGTCCGCTTTCATCGGACAGAAGGTATGTCGTTGTTTTGTTGATGAAAGATTACCTGTTGGAGCGAGGCTTGCCCGCGAACTTAGCGCCTCGGTGTATCTGGTGCCCCACGTCGTTAGCTTCGCGGGCAAGCCTAGCTCCAACAGGATCCGCGCTTGCCACGCGATGGGGGAATCTCCCACGCAATTTTGCTCTGGCTTTTTACCTGCGCCAACAAGGCTTATGATGCTCGCCATTCAGACCTGCCCGATGATTGCCTCAGATCATTGGGCAACGGTTTGCAGTCATTCAAACTAATAACGTCGATCGCAGCGCAGCATCACTGTTAGCTTTTTGCCTGTTTCAAGGAGAGTTTCATGAGCCTTTCTTTTGCTGCCAAAGCGGCCATTCTGCTGCTGTTCATCGGCAGCACGCTGTATGTGCATTTGCGCGGCAAGGCGCGTTTGCCGGTACTGCGTCAATTCGTCAACCACTCCGCGCTGTTCGCTCCTTACAACGCGTTGATGTACATGTTCTCCAGCGTGCCGTCCAAACCGTATCTGGACCGCAGCAAGTTTCCGGAACTCGATATCCTCAAGGACAACTGGGAAGTCATCCGCGACGAAGCGATGCACCTGTTCGACGAGGGCTATATTCGCGCGGCCGCCAAGGATAACGACGCTGGTTTCGGTTCGTTCTTCAAAAAAGGCTGGAAGCGTTTTTACCTGAAGTGGTACGACAAAGCGCTGCCTTCGGCCGAAACCCTGTGCCCCAAGACCGTTGAACTGCTCAGTCGCATTCCCAACGTGAAGGGCGCAATGTTCGCCTTGCTACCCGGCGGCAGCCATCTCAATCCCCATCGCGATCCGTTTGCCGGTTCCCTGCGTTATCACTTGGGCCTGTCGACGCCCAACTCCGATGACTGCCGGATCTTCGTCGACGGCAACGTCTATGCCTGGCGTGACGGCGAAGACGTGATGTTCGACGAGACCTACGTGCACTGGGTCAAGAACGAAACAGATGTCACCCGCGTGATTCTGTTCTGTGACGTCGAGCGCCCGTTGAGCAATGGCTTCATGCGTGCAGTGAACCGCAAGGTCAGTGATTTCCTTGGCCGTGCCACTGCGCCGCAAAACACTGACGACGAGCGCGTCGGCGGTATCAACCAGGCCTATGCGTTCAGCAAGCGTTTCAGCAACAGCTTCAGCGGCCAGGTCAAGCAGTTCAAACGCGCCAATCCCAAGGCGTATCGGGTGTTGCGCCCGGTGCTGGCGGTGATCGTTCTGACGTTGCTGGGCTACTGGCTGTTTGGTTGAGACACGCTATTGCGCAGGACACCGTGCGCTGGTTATAGTCGGCGCCGATGTCCTGCAAGAAACATTCGGCAACATCACTCCTCCTTTTCGATGAAGACCTGCGCCATGCCAGCTTCCCGCTCACTGTTGATGTTCGACGCCGCAGCCTTCGCTGCCGCTGAACCGTGCGGATGCCAGCAGCTTGTCTTCATCACGCGTTACCCTCCGCCATCTCCTGTGACCAGTCCGGTCGTGTGCGCTGTCGCACCGCCAGGCGTCGTGTCGCTCGCCTGATTCACGGATTTTTCCGCCGTCGATTCAAGCCTGCAAACACCACAAAACATCAGTGAATCCGGTTTCTGGCCGGGTCCGATTTTGTCTGAATCACAGGTGACACCATGTTCGCTAACAAAGCATTGGCCTCAATGGCCACGACTATGCTGTTCGTGCTTCTCTGGAGCAGCGGGGCGATTTTTTCTAAGTGGGGTCTGGCCCACGCATCACCCTTTGCCTTTCTGCTGATCCGTTTTCTGCTGGCGCTGGTGGCGTTGGCGATCCTCATTCCGACCCTCGGTTACAAGCTGCCCAGCTCCCGGCAATCGCTGATCTACGCGATGGCGACAGGCGCCGTATTGCTGGGTGCTTATCAGATCTTTTACCTGTTGGCGCTGGATTTGAAAGTCACGCCGGGGGTCATGGCGACCATCATGGGCGTGCAGCCGATCCTCACCGCCGTGCTGGTTGAACGCAGCCGATCCTGGTCGCGGATGTTCGGTCTGGCGCTGGGGCTGGCCGGGTTGGTGCTGGTGGTTTTTCAGGGCATTGGCGGCGGTGGATCGTGGGCGGGGATGCTGTTCGGCCTGCTGGGGATGTTGAGCATGACGGGCGGATCGATCATGCAGAAACGCATCACCGACAACCCGCTTGGCACGTTGCCGGTGCAATATCTGGCGGGTGCTGTCGTATGCGCGGTGTTCGTGCCGTTTCAGCCGTTTCACTTCGAGCACAGCGCAGGGTTCTACGTGCCGGTGCTGTGGATGGGGCTGGTGGTGTCGGTGCTGGCGACGTTCCTGCTGTACCGGCTGATTGCCCGAGGCAATCTCGTCAACGTCACCAGCCTGTTTTATCTGGTACCGGCGGTGACGGCGATCATGGATTACCTCATCTTCGGCAATCGCCTGCCGTTGCTGAGTGTGTTCGGGATGGTGCTGATCGTGATCGGATTGGTGTTTGTGTTTCGCAAGGCCAAGTGATGCGGGCCGGGTTTCTGTAGGAGCGAACGTGTTCGCGAGACGGCTAGTCGGGTTTACCTCATATGCCCTCTCGCGAGACTGTCAGAAATTTTGTGTTCGGGCATAACATGTAGATAGAGGTGCATGTATGCCGACCAAAAAGAAGTCCGTCAATGCAACAACGAGGGAGTTGCCCTCGATTCCCCAAGAGCTGATCGAGCAGTTTGTTAAAGGCCCGATGAGCGCTGAAGCCATTCAAGACGCCTCCATGGCGTTTAAGAAGGCGCTGATCGAGCGTGCGCTAGGTGCCGAGCTGGGTCACCACCTTGGTTATGCTCAGGGCGCAGAGCGCCCGGAGGAATCGACCAATCAGCGCAATGGCAAGAGTGGCAAAACGGTTCTGACCGACGATGGCCCACTTCGTCTGGATATTCCCAGAGACCGCGATGGTAGCTTCGCCCCGATCCTGATCCCCAAGCAC
Organism: Pseudomonas rosaeacicularis; assembly: GCF_057128745.1. Classification (NCBI taxonomy): domain Bacteria; kingdom Pseudomonadati; phylum Pseudomonadota; class Gammaproteobacteria; order Pseudomonadales; family Pseudomonadaceae; genus Pseudomonas; species Pseudomonas rosaeacicularis. The sequence goes on along the minus strand of NZ_JBSKHT010000007.1, from coordinate 244,772 downwards.
GAACGCCGTTTTACAGGCTTCGACGACAAGATAATTGCCATGTACGCCCGGGGCATGACGGTGCGTGAGATCCGCGCTTTTCTGTCTGAGCAGTATGGAACCGACGTGTCCCATGACTTCATCAGCTCAGTCACCGATGCAGTCATGGAAGAAGTGGGCTCTTGGCAGCAGCGTCCCCTGGAGCCTATGTACCCGGTCATCTTCTTTGATGCGCTACGGGTCAAAATCCGGGACGAAGGGTTAGTGCGCAACAAGGCTATCTATCTGGCGTTGGGCGTATTGCCGGATGGGACCCGCGACATCCTTGGGATATGGATCGAGAGCACCGAGGGCGCCAAGTTCTGGATGAAGGTGTTCAATGACCTCAAGACTCTTGGCGTTGAGGATGTTCTGATTGCCGTCACGGATGGCCTCAAAGGGATACCGGAGGCTTTGGGAGCGGTTTTTCCTGCCACGACGCTGCAAACCTGCATCGTGCATCTGATCCGCAACAGCTTGGACTATGCCGCTTGGGATAAACGTCGGGCATTGGCCAAAGCCCTCAAGCCGATCTACCAGGCGATCAATGCCGATGTAGCCGAGCAAGAGCTTAACGCCTTTGAAGCGGGGCCTTGGGGCAAGCAGTATCCGACTGTAGTTGCTGCATGGCGTCGTGCCTGGGATCGGGTTATACCGTTTTTTGTCTTCCCTGCGGGTATCCGAAAAGTGGTCTACACGACCAATGCAATCGAAAGTATCAACGCTCAGCTAAGAAAGATTATTAAAACCCGAGGGCACTTCCCGACCGACGATGCCGCAACGAAGCTGATCTGGTTGGGACTACGAAATATCACGGCTAACTGGGGGCACCCAGCGCATGATTGGAAAGTGGCAATGAATCAGTTTGCGATTCTTTACGGAGACCGATTTACCAGACCGAGCTGGTAAAGCAACGGCCTGCCTGACGGCAGGCCCCAACCAGCCTGAACACAAAAAATCTGATACTCCCCCTCTCGCCAACTAGTTGGCTCCTACAGCGCCGAGCGCTTCAACTCAAACTCACATGCCGACTCAGCAGCGCTCGCAACGCCGCCGGCTTGACCGGTTTGGCCAGATAATCCAAGCCCGCCGCGTGCACCTGGGCGACCAACTCCGGGCGTACGTCGGCGCTGATCAACACCCCGGGCACTGGCTCGCCCAACCGGGTACGCAGCCAAGCCATCAACTGCGTGCCGGTTTCGCCGTCGTCCAAGTGGTAGTCCACCAATGCCAGCTGCGGGCGAACCCCCTGATCCAGCAGCGCCTGACATTCCTCGCGATTGCGTGCGGTCCAGACCTGACACCCCCAGCGGCTCAGCAGGCTGTTCATGCCGATCAGAATGCTGTCTTCGTTATCGACACACAGCACTTGCGTGCCATTGAGTTTTGCGCGCGTCACTTCGCCGACGGGTGCGCTAACCGGCAGCGGCGCCAGTTGAGGCGCCAACGGCACCGTCACGCTGAACACACTGCCGCGCCCAGGCCATGAACGCACTTGCAGCGTATGCCCCAACACTCGACACAAACCGTCGGCAATCGCCAAGCCCAGCCCCAAGCCTTTTTCGGCGCGGGTCTGGTGACTGTCCAGGCGTTTGAACTCTTCAAAAATCACCTGACGCTTATCCTCCGGAATCCCTGGCCCGCGGTCCCAGACTTCCAGGCTCAGTTGCCCGTTCTTGCGCCGCACACCCAGCAAAACCGGACCTTTTCCATAGCGGAAGGCATTGGTCAGAAAGTTTTGCAACACCCGACGCAGCAGCTTCACGTCGCTGTCGATGCGCAACGTGCTGCTGCGCACCCGAAAGCCCAAGCCTTGCTCGTGAGCCAGCGCCTTGAACTCGGCGCCCAAGGTGTCGAACAGGGTGTTCAGCGCAAACGGCTGACAGTTCGGAGTGAACTTTCCGTTTTCAAGACGGGAGATATCCAGCAAGTCGCTGATCAGGTCTTCGGCCGAACGCAACGAGCTGTCCAGATGAGTGATCAGCTGTTGCGCCTCGTCAGGGATGTTGTCGCCGGCATGGGACAGCGCCGCCGAAAACAGCCGCGCGGCGTTCAAGGGCTGCATCAGGTCATGGCTGACCGCTGCCAGAAAACGGGTTTTCGATTGGTTCGCCGCTTCGGCATAGCCCTTGGCTTCGGTCAGCGCCACGTTCAGTTGCGACAGCTCGTGGGTGCGCTCGGCTACGCGTTGTTCAAGGCTTTCATTGACGACTTTAAGCGCGTGTTCGGCCTCGCGAAAGGCGGTGATGTCCGAGAAGCTCATGACGAATCCACCGCCGGGCATCGGGTTGCCGATCAGCTCGATCACCTGACCGTTGGGGAACAAGCGCTCGGAGGTGTGCGCGCGTCCCTGACGCATCCAGTGCAGGCGCCGGGCCACATGAACTTCCGCTTCACCGGGGCCGAGCAATCCACGTTCGGCGTTGTAGCGAATGATGTCGGCAATCGGCCGCCCGACGCTGATCAGGCCTTCGGGGTAATTGAACAGCTCCAGATACCGGTGATTCCACGCCACCAGCTTCAGCGACTGGTCGACCACGCTGATGCCCTGGGTGATGTTCTCGATGGCGCCTTGCAGCAGCGCGCGGTTGAATTGCAGCACCTCGGACGCTTCGTCGGCGATCCGCACCACGTCCTCCAGCTGCATATCGCGACCTTCGATGGCGGCCTTGACCACGGCGCGGGTCGAGGACGTGCCCAGCACACCGGCCAACAAACGCTCAGTGTGAGCGATCCATTCGCCGTTGGCGTTTTGGTTGGGGTTGAAGCCCTTGCCCTGTCGATAGGCGAAGCGGTTGAAACTTTGCTGCGCGCGTTCTTCACCGACGAAACGCGCCGACAGCTTGAGCAAATCCTCGATCTGCACCGCCAGCAACGAACGGTTGTTGGGCCGCGCCTGCAATTCCTGGCCGATGAAACGCCCCGCCTGCCAATGCTCGGACACTCGGGTTCGCGACAGCACCGAAACCCAGGCGAACAGGATGAAATTGCCAGCCGTGGACAGCACCACGCCTTGGGTCAGCGGGCTGATTGGCAGGTTCAGCGGATTACCGTGCAGCCATTGCAGCAGCGGAAAACTGCTCAACGCCCAGCCCATGCTGTGCGCGGCAATTGGCAGCACCAGCGTGTAAAACCACAGGAAAATCCCGGCAGCCAGGCCGGCAAATACGCCGCGCCGGTTGGCCTGTTTCCAGTACAGCGCGCCGAGCATGGCTGGCGCCAGCTGAGTGATGGCGGCGAAGGCGATCTGGCCGATGGTCGCCAGGCTGGCGGTGGAACCCAGCAAGCGATAGCTGACATAGGCCAGCAGCAAAATCACCACAATGCTCACCCGGCGCACCGAGAGCATCCAGTGGCGGAATACCTCGAACGGGCGCTCGGCGGTTTTGCGCCTGAGCAACCACGGCAAGAGCATGTCGTTGGAAACCATGGTTGACAGCGCCACGCTGGCGACGATCACCATGCCGGTCGCCGCCGAAGCACCGCCGATAAACGCCAGCATCGCCAGCGCCGGGTGCGCGTGCGCGAGCGGCACGCTGATCACGAATGAATCCGGCAGCACGGAGCTTGGCAGCATCATCTGTCCGGCCAGCGCAATCGGCACCACAAACAGCGCCGCCAGGATGAGGTACGCCGGAAATACCCAGCGCGCCAGCCGCAAATCCCCGGGCTCGATATTCTCCACCACCGTGACGTGGAACTGCCGGGGCAGGCAGATGATCGCCATCATCGCGACGCCGGTCTGCACCACCATCGAGGGCCAGTTGATGGTTTCTTTCCAGTATTCCTCAAGGCGCGGCGCGAGCATGGCCTGGCTGAACAGGTCATCGAAACCGTCGTACAGGCCATAGGTGACGAAGGCGCCGACGGCCATAAAAGCGAACAGCTTGACGATGGCTTCAAAGGCAATCGCCAGCACCATGCCGCGATGGTGCTCGGTGGCGTCGAGGTTGCGTGTGCCGAAGACGATGGTGAACAGCGCCAGCACCAGGGAAACGATCAGGGCGGTGTCTTGCGCGCGGGTGCCGGATGCATCGGCGCCGGCACCGATCAGGATATTCACCCCGAGCACGATGCCTTTGAGTTGCAGCGCGATGTAGGGCAGCACGCCGACCAGGCAGATCAGGGCGACCACGACGGCCAGCGACTGGGATTTGCCGTACCGCGCGGCGATGAAGTCTGCGATGGAGGTGATGTTTTCCTGTTTGCTGATCAGCACCATTTTCTGCAGCACCCACGGCGCCAGCACCATCATCAGCACTGGGCCCAAGTAGATCGGCAGGAACGACCACAGCTGCTCGGCGGCCTGACCGACAGCGCCGAAGAAGGTCCAGCTGGTGCAGTAAACGGCGAGAGACAGGCTGTAGACCCAGGCCCGCAGTCTGGGCGGCAGTGCGCCGCTGCGACGATCGCCATAAAACGCGATCGCGAACATGATGGCCATATAGGCCAGGGCGACGGCAGCGATCAGCCCGCTGGACAGCGACATGGGAACTCCAGAACTCAAATCAATCAAATCAGGCGTGGGTCAAGCCGGCCAGACAGTCTCGCACGCCGGATCGTCTTCGTCTGTTTCGACCAAGGTCGCAGCGGTGTGGTGTCGCAAGGGGGCGCGTTTTTGTTGGAGCGAGGCTTGCCCGCGAAGCTGACGACGCGCAGGGTCAGGCAAAACCAAGTTCCCGTTTTGCGTAGTGTCAGACAGATCCAGGTCTCAGCTTCGCGAGCAAGCTCGGCTCCGACAGGGAACGCGTTTGGCTGAGGACTGAGCAAAACCTGTGGGAGGCAGTGGGGCATAGCAGCAGATACGTCTCCCTATCGACAACCTGCCACACAACGTCTTCAATGTGGCTCGCAAAGGGATTTGATCTTCCCATCCTCATGCCGGTATCGGCGCCATTCAGGACCACGGACGATGAGTCAGTCGCAGTTCAGTTTGTTGGGCAAACGGCGCTTCCTGCCGTTTTTCGTGACCCAGTCCCTCGGGGCGTTCAACGACAATATCTTCAAGCAATCGCTGATCCTCGCGATCCTCTACAAGCTGACCATCGACGGCGACCGTTCGATCTATGTCAACCTGTGCGCGATGCTGTTTATCCTGCCGTTCTTCCTGTTCTCGGCGCTGGCCGGGCAATTCGGCGAGAAATACCCCAAGGACAAACTGATCCGCCTGATCAAGCTTCTGGAGATCGCCATCATGGTGGTCGGCGCAGTCGGGTTTCTCTTCAATCATCTATCGCTGATGCTGGTGGCACTGTTCGCCATGGGCACCCACTCGGCGCTGTTCGGCCCGGTGAAGTATTCGATCCTGCCCCAGCACTTGCACGAAAACGAGCTGGTGGGCGGCAATGGCCTGGTGGAAATGGGCACCTTTCTGGCGATTCTGGCGGGCACTATCGGCGCCGGGATCATGATGTCCGCGACGCACTACGCCCCCATCGTCGCCACGGCCATGGTGCTGATCGCCTGCCTGGGTTATCTGGCCAGTCGCGGCATTCCGCCTGCTGCCGCGGCCTCGCCGGACATAAAGGTCAACTGGAACATCTTCAGCCAGTCCTGGGCCACGCTGAAACTCGGCCTGGGCCAGACCAAGGCAGTCTCGCGCTCCATCGTCGGCAACTCGTGGTTCTGGTTCGTCGGGGCGATTTACCTGACGCAGATCCCGGCCTACGCCAAAGACTGGATGTACGGCGACGAAACCGTGGTCACGCTGATTCTCACGGTCTTCTCCATAGGCATCGCGGCAGGCTCGATGCTGTGTGAGCGGCTATCGGGGCATAAGGTCGAGATCGGTCTGGTGCCTTTCGGCTCGATGGGTCTGACCGTGTTCGGTTTATTGCTCTGGTGGCATTCGGGTGGTTTCCCACAGAACGTGCAGGCCAATGACTGGCTCGCCGTGCTGTCGATCGGACAAGCCTGGTGGGTGTTGTTCGACATCCTCGGCATCGGCGTTTTCGGTGGGTTCTACATCGTGCCGCTTTACGCGTTAATCCAGTCCAGAACAGCCGAGAAAGAGCGCTCGCGGGTCATCGCTTCCAACAACATTCTCAACGCGCTGTTCATGGTGGTGTCGGCCATTGTGTCGATCCTGTTCCTGAGCGTTGCGAAGCTGTCGATCCCGCAGTTGTTCCTTGTGGTGTCGCTGATGAACATCGCGGTCAACGCCTACATCTTCAAAATCGTCCCCGAGTTCACCATGCGTTTCATGATCTGGCTGCTCAGCCATTCCATGTACCGTGTGGAGCATCGCGACCTGCAGCAGATCCCCGACGAAGGCGCCGCATTGCTGGTCTGCAACCATGTGTCGTTCGTGGATGCGCTGCTGATCGCAGGCTCGGTGCGCCGCCCGATCCGCTTCGTCACCTACTACAAGATCTACAACCTGCCGGTGCTCAACTTCATTTTCCGCACGGCAGGCGCGATCCCCATCGCAGGCAGGAATGAAGACTTGGCGACGTACGACAAAGCCTTCAAGCGCATCGCCGATTACCTGAAAGAAGGTGAGCTGGTGTGCATCTTCCCTGAAGGAAAACTCACCACCAGTGGTGAGATCGATGAGTTCAAAGGCGGCATGGCGCGCATCCTCGAAGAAACCAACGTCCCGGTCATCCCGCTGGCGCTGCAAGGCTTGTGGGGCAGCTTCTTCAGCCGCGACCCGAACAAAGGCGTGTTCCGCCGCTTGTGGTCGCGAGTGACGTTGGTGGCGGGGGCGCCGATCTCGGGCGAAGACTCGGCCCCGGCGTTGGTGCGGGAGCGGGTGATGGCGTTGCGTGGGACGGTGCGCTGATAGCGCGTAGGAGGTTTCTGAAAGGGACTTCGTGGGTGGCTTGTAGGGATATTCTGAATTTTTCCCGTGCCTGCTTTTTGACTTAAATTTCCTGCTAATCGCGCATAGATTCATCCGTCTCCAGTTGAGACGGATGTCTGAATCATGATCGTGCCACGCGCCCCGGATGGGGTTTCGCTTCATTTGAACATGGGTACCGCTCGCCATTACAAGGTCAGATACAAGTACGGGAGGGGGGCTCTTCTGTGGTTTTGGTTTTACGAGCAAGTCAGGAATGGCGGGCCTTGGGACTATAAAAAGGAGGATCGGAGTTCGAGGACTTCGGAAACTTTCATTACGGGGCTGTAGGGACAGCGGCGGGGTTTTCCAGCGCCATCCTTCATCGTGCGGCGGGCGCAGCCCAGTTCAGGGCCGAAACAACAGAGCGAGGAGTCACTTGGCCGGACTGGTTTATTTACCCGTACGGAGATGACGTAAGAGACCAGGAGCAGATTGCTGAGGGCATCAAATATGCGATTTGCCACCCGATTTAAACCGAAAACCGTAATCCGTTGTTTAATTCTGCTGTGCGTCATCCTGGGGGGCTTGTTATTTCTAAATCAAAAGCGAACGCCAGTGCTTTCCGAAATCATCGGGCGCTATCCCCTCGGGGACGCTGGGATGGTCTATGTCGTGCAGAGTGATGCAGGTGGGGCCACGGTGCCATATACCTATCATTACTTCGTGCATCAACGCATCGACGATAACGAACTTGCGCTGGAGTCATTGAGGGCAAACGGGAACTCTTTCCTCGTTACCCGAGATTACGATGCGAAGGTCTCGGTAAACGAGGGGCGGGTGAAGGTTTCTACTAGAAAAACCGTTTATAGCTTTCACACCCCAGCGGGGCTCAGGGTAGATGGAGACTATAAGACCTTTGATATCTGGCTCGACGCGCAGGTCGACTACAGCAGATATCGCTAGCGCCAAACTGTAGGAGCCCACTTGTTGGCGAAGCATCCGGCACGTTGTGTCAGTCACGCCGCCTCGCGAACAAGTTCGCTCCTACAGGGTTTTGGCAATCAACTCACGATGGGCTTTTCTTCGGTTACGACTTTTTCAGGCTCCATCTTCCTGAAATACGTCGAAAGCAACGCCCCTGAGATGTTGTGCCATACGCTGAACAACGCGCTGGGCACTGCCGCCAGTGGCGAGAAGTGGGCGCTCGCGAGTGCGGCGCCGAGCCCTGAGTTTTGCATCCCGACTTCCAGTGACAGCGATTTGCGTTGAGCCAGCGGCAGTTTGAACACTTTGCCGGTGAAGTAACCCAGCAGGAAACCGAAGCTGTTGTGCAGGATCACCACCGCCATGATTAGCAGGCCGGATTCGGCGATTTTCGCTTGGCTCGCAGACACTACTGCGCAGACGATCATGACAATGCTGACCACCGAAATCAGCGGCAGCACGTCAACGGCGAAGCTCACGCGCTTACCCAGCAGGCGCTGGGCCAGTACGCCCAGCACGATCGGCAGCATCACCAGTTGCAGGATCGACCAGAACATCTCCATGAAAGACACCGGCAACCACGCCGAGGCCAGCAGCCAGATCAGCGCGGGCGTGAGCAGTGGAGCGAGTAGGGTGGTGACGGCGGCGATGGCAACTGACAGCGCCAGGTCACCTTTCGCCAGCCAGGTCATGACGTTGGATGACGTGCCGCTCGGGCAGCAGCCTACAAGGATCACGCCCACCGCGATTTCCGGTGGCAGGTGAAACACCTGACACAGCGCCCACGCGACGCCAGGCATGATCACGAAATGCGCGACCACGCCAAGGGCCACACGCCAAGGGTGGCGCACGACCTCGGAAAAATCATCGAGCCTGAGGGTCAGGCCCATGCCGAACATGACCAGGCCCAGCAGCGGCACGATCAGGGTTTTCAGACCGATGAACCAAGTCGGGAACAGGAAAGCCAGGACGGCGAACAGCAGCACCCAGTACGCAAAGGTATTACCGACAAAACGACTTAATGCAGCCAGGGCACGCATGGCGGGGGTCCTTTCTTGTTGGTTGGATAATGCACATATCTGTAGGAGCGAACTTGTTCGCGAGACAATGGCCCGGACTTGATCCCGGATACCGCCTCGCCAACAAGTTGGCTCCTACAGGGCTGGTTTAGATCCCCTGAGGAATCTCTTCGCCGCCCAACGCTTCCATCAGCTGCGGCAAAAACTCGCCGAAGGTCAGCATCATCAGGGTAAAGCTGGCGTCCTGCTGGCCCAACGCATCGTCGCCGCCGTTTTGCTCAGCTTCGTCCTGCAGCAGGTCTTCGAACTTCAGGCGCTTGACCGTCAGTTTGTCGTCCAGCACGAAGGACAGTTTGTCCTGCCAGGCCAGGGACAGCTGAGTGACTACCTTGCCAGTGCTCAGGTGCAGCTGGATTTCTTCGCTGGTCAGGTCCTGACGCTTGCACTTCACAATGCCGCCGTCTTCGTGTGTGTCGCGCAGTTCACACTCATCGAGCACAAAGAAGTTCTCGGCGGTCTGGCCGGTTTTGACCCATTCAGTCATGACGGCGGTCGGTGCGGTCTTCACGGTGACAGGGCGCACTGGCAGCGAGCCGACCACTTCACGCAGTGTAGAAAGCAGGTCTTCGGCGCGTTTCGGGCTTGCCGAGTTGACCAGCACCAGGCCTTGTTTCGGCGCGATGGCCGCGAAGGCTACTGAGCGGCGAATGAAAGCGCGGGGCAGGAACGCCTGGATGATTTCATCCTTGAGCTGATCGCGTTCCTTCTTGTAGACCTTGCGCATCTGCTCGGCTTCGATCTCTTCGATCTTCTCTTTAAGCGCGTCGTTGACGACGCTGCCCGGCAGAATGCGTTCTTCTTTACGCGCAGCAATCAGCAGGAAGTCGCCGCTGACGTGGACCAGCGGTGCATCTTCGCCTTTGCCGAACGGGGCGACGAAACCGTAAGTGGTCAACTCCTGGCTGGCACAAGCGCGGGCAGGTTTGGTCGCCAGCGCGGTTTCCAGCGCCTCGGCGTCAAATGGCAGGTCTTGGGTCAGGCGATACACAAGCAGGTTTTTGAACCACATGGGGTGAATCTCTCCTTTATACAAAGGGGGGCATTATTCGCTGCTAAAACCCTGCGGCCAACCCTGCTCTAAGCCTTTGGAACGATTATAAAAATTATTTAAAAAAGTGCTTGCCAGAGGTAGGGTCGCTCCGTAGAATGCGCGCCACACCGAGAGTGAAGGGTGATTAGCTCAGCTGGGAGAGCAGCTGCCTTACAAGCAGCGGGTCGGCGGTTCGATCCCGTCATCACCCACCAATCCTTCTCAGTGTTACGCGCAGCGGTAGTTCAGTCGGTTAGAATACCGGCCTGTCACGCCGGGGGTCGCGGGTTCGAGTCCCGTCCGCTGCGCCATATTTAGCTTCAAGGCCCTTGAACTCCTTGAAGCAACGAAAAAAGCGACCTTAGGGTCGCTTTTTTTGTGCCTGGGATTTATGAATCAGAACTGAAAGGCCTGGATTCGAGTGGGAGCGGACCTGTCCGCGAAGGCTTTGCTCCAGTCGATACAGCTCGGGTGCCTGAAGGTGCAGTCGGCCAACTGACCTATCTGTAGGAGCCAACTTGTTGGCGAGGCTTTTGACATGGCGCATTTGATATGACGCCTCGCGAACAAGTTCGCTCCTACAGTTTTCAGGGCAGGCCAATTTCTACGACATCCCCCTCCAGCCGCACCGCCCAGGTGCGCAACCGCAGCGCCGCATCTTCCAGACAGGTGCCGTCTTCCAGGCGGTAATGCTGTTTGTACAGCGGCGAGGCAATCACCAGATCCCCCGACAGACTGCCGATGATCCCGCGGCCGATCACGTTGACCCCGGTGACCGGGTCGCGATTGTCCACGGCAAAAATCTGCGCCGCGCCGCTGGGGTCAACCACCTGAAACAACGCCACCTGGGTGTTGCCCACTAGCGCCACCACGCCGGAATTGGGTACCAGATCGTTGCGCCCGCATACCGCGCGCCAAGTCTGTACGGAGGCTTTGTCGATCATTGCTGCGTTGGCCTGGTTCATTGGGCAATTTCCTCGACGGCGATCAGTTTGAGTTCATCGGCACGGGCCGGGCGACGCTGGCTGCGTTCCTTGACGAAATGGATGTCCGGGTCGGCGCTCTTGTCGTTGACGAAGGTGCGGAAGCGCTTGAGTTTTTCCGGGTCGTGTAGGGCGTTGGCCCACTCACATTCGTAGCGGTCGACCACCAGTTGCATCTGCGCTTCCAGCTCTTGGCCCAAGCCCAGGCTGTCGTCGATGACCACGGCTTTCAAGTAATCCAGCCCGCCTTCCAGGCCTTCGCGCCAGACTGAGGTGCGCTGCAATTTGTCGGCGGTGCGGATGTAGAACATCAGTACACGGTCGATGTAACGAATCAGGGTTTCGTCGTCCAGGTCGGTGGCGAACAGTTCGGCGTGGCGTGGACGCATGCCGCCGTTGCCGCATACATAGAGGTTCCAGCCGTTCTCGGTGGCAATCACGCCGATGTCTTTGCTTTGGGCTTCGGCGCATTCGCGAGTGCAACCGGAGACGGCGAACTTGAGTTTGTGCGGCGAGCGCAGGCCCTTGTAGCGGTCCTCAATGTTCAGCGCCATTTGCACGCTGTCCTGCACGCCGTAACGGCACCACGTGCTGCCAACACAGGATTTCACTGTGCGCGTCGATTTGCCGTACGCGTGACCGGTTTCGAAGCCTGCCGCGATCAGCTCGCTCCAGATGTCCGGCAGTTCGTGCAACTGTGCACCGAACAGATCGATGCGCTGACCACCGGTGATCTTGGTGTACAGGTCGTATTTTTTCGCCACCGCGCCAATGGCGATCAGGCCGTCAGGCGTGATTTCACCGGCGGGAATACGCGGTACCACCGAGTAGGTGCCGTTCTTCTGCATGTTGGCCATGAACGTGTCGTTGGTGTCCTGCAACGGCACCAGTTTTGAATCCATGATCGGCCGGTTCCAGCACGACGCTAGGATCGAGCCAATCGCCGGTTTGCAGATGTCACAGCCGACGTGGCCTTTGCCGTGACGGGCAAGCATGTCGTCGAAGGTTTCAATGCCTTCCACGCGCACCATCGCGTACAGCTCCTGGCGGGTAAAGGCGAAGTGTTCGCACAGGCTTTTATCGACCGTCACGCCGCGAGCGATCAGCTCGTGCTCGAAGACCTGCTTGAGCAATCCGGCGCAACCGCCGCAACCGGTGCAGGCTTTGGTCTGGGCTTTCAACCCGCCAAGGTCGGTGCAGCCGCCATCGATGGCGGCGCAGATCGCGCCCTTGCTCACGTTATGACAGGAGCAAATGGTCGCGCTGTCGGGTAGTGCATCAGCGCCCAGGGTTGGCACACCGCCGCTCTGCGGCATGATCAGGCTCGACGGATCGGCGGGCAGCTTGATGCCGTTTTGCGCGTATTGCAGCAGGGTGTCGTAGTAGCTGTTGTCGCCCACCAGCACGGCGCCGAGCACCTGTTTGCCGTCGGCCGACACCACCAGTCGGCGATAGCTGCCGCTGGCTTCGTCGATGAAGCGATAGCTGCGCGCGCCGGTGAGTGCGCCATGGGCATCGCCGATGGAACCGACGTCAACGCCGAGCAGTTTGAGTTTGGTCGACATGTCCGCGCCGAAGAATGGCTCGGCGTCCAGGTCGCACAACTGCGCCGCAACGTTACGCGCCATTTGGTAGCCCGGGGCAACCAGGCCGAACACGCTGCCGTTCCAGGCCGCGCATTCGCCGATGGCGAATATGTCGGCGTCGCTGGTGCGGCAATGCTCGTCAATCGCGATGCCGCCGCGTGCCCCCAACTCAAGCTCGCACTGGCGGGCGAGGGCGTCTTGCGGGCGAATCCCGGCGGAGAACACCACCAGGTCAGTTTCAAGAAATTCGTCGCCGGCAAAATTCATCCGGTAGCGGTATTCCTCGCCCGGCGTAATCGACTGCGTGGCGCGAGACAAATGCACGCCAACGCCCAGTGCTTCGATACGAGCCTTCAATGCCGCGCCGCCGAAGTCATCCAGTTGCACCGGCATCAGGCGCGGGGCGAATTCCACCACGTGGGCTTCCAGCCCCAGAGACTTCAGCGCGTTTGCCGCTTCCAGGCCAAGCAAGCCGCCGCCGACCACTACACCGCGTTTGGCGTTTTTGGCCGCGGCGCGGATGGTGTCCAGATCGTCCAGAGTGCGATAGACCAGGCGCGAATCGCCGGCCGCGCCTTCAATCGGTGGCACGAAGGGGTACGAACCGGTCGCCAGCACCAGTTTGTCGAACGGGAAGCAACCGCTGGCGGTGATGACTTCACGCCGAACGCGGTCGATTTCCAGCACCGGCACACCCAAATGCAGCGTCACCCCGCTCTGTTGATACAGCTCGGCTTCGCACATGGCCAGGGACTCGGCGTCACGCCCGCCGAAGTACTCGGACAGATGCACGCGGTCGTAGGCGCGCTGGCGCTCTTCGCCGAACACATGAATGCGGTAGCGATCCAGCGCGCCGTCGGCGATCAATTGCGCGACGCATTGGTGGCCGACCATGCCGTTACCGATGACGATCAGGGTGGGCACATCTTCAAAAGGGGCGACTGTGGTGTTCATAGCAAGTCCCGGCCAAAGCCAATTCAGGTTTTTCGAAAGCAAAAAAAAAGCGCCCGGAACCTTTCGGTTCCAGGCGCCTTTGCCTGTTCTTTGTGGGTTGCCACCCGACCACAGTGTGGGTGCAACCTGCTTGGCCCGATGCCCTGCTGGGCTGACGATCGTCATTGAACGTCAGGGCCGCCAACCGCGCATTCAGGCTGGACTTGGTTGGTCAAAGCAAGGGGTGTGCCAGAGGGTGGTTGGGGGCGCGGGTCTGGCGGGTTGTCGGGGCTTGGCTGTCCGGTAAATGCTGGTTAAAAGACTGATTAACAGCCACTGATGAGAGTCCGCTAACGCATCGCCGGACGCTTTCGATTGTTCTGCAAATGGCGCGAAAAAAGTGCGTGAATGATCGGTTGCGCATCATTGTGATGCCTAAACCCTGTGTCGCAATCCTGAAACCCCCAAGGAGCCAAATCCTGTTGGAGCGAGGCTTGCCCGCGAAGCTGCGAGTGCGGTGTGTCAGGCTCACCGCGTTATCAGCTTCGCGGGCAAGCCTCGCTCCAACAGGTTCACTTGCAGCTGGAGGCTTGCAGCTTGGGGCTTACAACTTTCGGCCGCCCCTCTGGCCCATCCCTTGCAACACCCCCGTCAAAGGTGATCAACGCCGATCGCCATCTTCACGACAAAGGCGCCGTGTGCTCCCCGTTTCAGACGGAGGAGAACAGGGCGTTTTTTTTTTGGTTTCGGGAAATGGGTATGGCGAGTCGAAGCGTTTCAAGTGTGTGTCCTTATTGCGGTGTTGGCTGCGGGATCGTCATGCAGGTCGAGAACAACCGGGTCATCAAAGTGACCGGGGACAAGACGCACCCTAGCAATTACGGGCGCCTGTGCACCAAGGGCACGACTTGTGCCCAGCCGCTGACGGAATCCGGACGTATGGATTCGGCCTACCTGCGTGACGTGCGCAGCCAGGAGCCGGTGCGCGCCGACATCGGCTTCGCCATCAGCGAAACCGCCCGCCGCCTGCGAGCGATCATCGACACCCACGGCCCGGACGCCCTGGCCTTTTATGTGTCCGGGCAAATGTCTTTGGAGGCGCAGTACCTGGCCAGCAAGCTCGCCAAAGGGTTCGTGCGCACCGCTCACATCGAATCCAACTCGCGCCTGTGCATGGCCAGCGCCGGCAGCGGCTACAAACTGTCGCTGGGCGCTGATGGCCCGCCAGGCTCCTACGAAGATTTCGACAAGGCCGACGTGTTCTTCGTCATCGGCGCGAACATGGCCGACTGTCACCCGATTCTGTTCCTGCGCATGATGGATCGGGTCAAGGCTGGTGCGCAGTTGATCGTCGTCGATCCCCGGCGCAACACCACTGCCGACAAGGCTGGTCTGTTCATGCAGATCAAGCCCGGCACCGACCTGGCCCTGCTCAATGGCCTCCTGTATCTACTGATGGAAAACGGTCACACCGATCCGGCGTTCATCGCCTCTTTCACCGAAGGCTGGGACGTGATGCCTTCGTTTCTGGCGGATTACACGCCGGACAAGGTCGCGGCTATCACCGGCATCCCCGAGCAGGACATTCGCCAGGCAGCGGTGATGATCGGCGAGGGCCGCGACTGGATGAGCTGCTGGACCATGGGCCTGAACCAGAGCACCCATGGCACGTGGAACACCAACGCGCTGTGCAATCTGCATCTGGCGACAGGCGCCATTTGTCGCCCTGGCAGCGGACCGTTCTCACTCACCGGCCAGCCCAATGCAATGGGCGGCAGGGAAATGGGCTACATGGGCCCAGGACTTCCCGGACAACGTTCCGCGCTGGTGGCGGAGGACCGTCTCTATATAGAAGGCATGTGGGGTGTCCCGGCGGGGACCTTGCGCACCGAGTCCGGCAGCGGCACGGTGGCGATGTTCGAGCAGATGCGCGACGGCGACATCAAAGCGTGCTGGATCATCTGCACCAATCCGGTGGCATCGGTGCCCAATCGCCAGACCGTGATCGAAGGCCTGCGCGCCGCTGAACTTGTCATCACTCAGGATGCGTTTCTCGACACCGAAACCAACCGCTACGCCAACATCCTTTTGCCCGGCGCGTTGTGGGCCGAAGCCGACGGGGTGATGATCAATTCCGAGCGCAACCTGACGCTCACGCAAAAAGCCGTGGACGCCCCCGGCGACAGTTTGCCGGACTGGCAGATCATCGCGCGGGTCGCCTGTGAAATGGGCTACGCCGAGGCGTTCACGTACGCGTCGGCGGCCGAGGTCTTCGAAGAGATAAAGCGCGCCTGGAACCCCAAGACCGGCTACGACATTCGCGGCGCCAGTCATGCGCGTCTTCGCCAGACGCCCCTGCAATGGCCTGTCGCCTCTCACGACGCAAACGAGCGCAACCCGGTTCGCTACCTTAATGACGGCGTCAGCCAGACCTTGATCTTCGAGCCGGATGGCAGTCGTCCTGCTGTGGTGTTTCCGACGGCCAGCGGCAAGGCGGTGTTCCTGCCGCGCCCCCATTTGCCCCCGGCAGAAATGCCCAGCGAAGCCTATCCCTTAGTGCTCAATACCGGTCGGCTACAGCATCAATGGCACACGCTGACCAAAACCGGGAAAGTGCCGACGCTGAACAAGCTCAACCCCAACCCGTTTATCGAGCTGCACCCGGAAGACGCCGCGTTGTTCGGCATCAAGGATAAGGACGCCGTGGAGGTCCGTTCAGTGCGCGGGCGTGCAGTATTGCCTGCGGTGGTCACCGATCGGGTTCGTCCGGGCAACTGTTTTGCGCCGTTTCACTGGAACGATGTCTTTGGGGAAAACCTGGCGATCAATGCAGTCACCAGCGACGCTGTGGACCCGATC
Organism: Pseudomonas rosaeacicularis; assembly: GCF_057128745.1. Lineage (NCBI taxonomy): Bacteria > Pseudomonadati > Pseudomonadota > Gammaproteobacteria > Pseudomonadales > Pseudomonadaceae > Pseudomonas > Pseudomonas rosaeacicularis. The sequence continues at coordinate 228,516 of NZ_JBSKHT010000007.1, read as the reverse complement.
TCATTTCAGCCAGAGTTCAAATACAGCGCTGTGGCTTTGCAGCGGGTGGGGCTGATTGCTCATCGGTTTTTCGAAACGGCGCCCGCTGCCGAGGTTGCTCACGAGTCACAGGGCAAACCGCTGCTGACGTTGCTCTGGGCCTCGCAAACCGGCAACGCGGAATCCCTGGCTGAGCGCTTCGGCAGGCGCTTGCGTAACGCCGGCATCGCCATTGATGTACGTGCAATGGACAGCTTCCCTGCTACGCAACTGGCCGAAGTCGACAACCTTGCGCTGATCAGCAGCACCTTCGGCGACGGAGAGTCTCCGGATAACGGCCAGGGTTTCTGGCAATCGCTGCGCCAACACGACAGCAGGCTCGAGAACCTGCGCTACACGGTGCTGGCGCTGGGCGATCGGAGTTATGACAGCTTTTGTCAGCACGGCAAAAATCTCGATCAACGCCTCGAAAGCCTCGGCGCCTCGGCTTTGCTGCCACGCGTTGACTGCGATCCGGAATTCGAAGTGCCAGCGGATGCCTGGTTCAAGGCGCTGCAAAAGGCGCTGTCGCTTGATGTGCCTGAGTTGCCGGCCGGTGAAAGCGCCTCGTTGGTGGCGCTGCATACGCGTTCGCTACCGCTTTCGTCTGGCTTGTCGATCAATCGACGACTGAACGCTGCAGGCGCGCAGAAGGACACCCGGCAGTTTGCGCTGACGCTGGGTGATTCGGGCTTTCACTACGAAGCGGGAGATGCCCTCGGTGTATGGCCCCGCAACTGTCCGGAGCTTGTCGAGGAATTGCTCGACCTGACGGGCCTCGATGCCGAGCGTCCGGTGACCATCGAAAAACACGGCGACGTGCCGCTGGGCGAAGCGTTGGTCCGGCATTTCGAGATCGCCAAACCGCATTTCGATACGTTGCAGTTCATCGCCGAACGCAGTCGCAATCCTGAGCTGAAAGTGCTCTTGGGCGAAGCCTATAAAGGCGAGCTGAAGGACTGGTTGTGGGGACGGCAGTTGGCAGACGTGCTACAGGCATTTCCGATGCGTTGCAGCGCGCAGGAGCTGGTTGGTTCGCTCAAGCTTTTACAGCCGCGTTCTTACTCCATCGCTTCGAGTTCCAAAACGCATCCCGACGAGGTGCATTTGACGGTGTCCGCAGTGCGTTACGGCAAGCGCAAAGGCGTGTCCTCGACGTTTCTCGCCGACCGTGCTGAGCGGTGCGAGGTGCCGATTTTCCTACAGCCGTCCAAACATTTTCGCGTGCCCGGCGATGGCGATGTGCCGATGATCATGATCGGACCGGGTACCGGCGTGGCGCCATTTCGCGGGTTTCTTCAGGAGCGCAGGGCGCGGGGCGATCGTGGCAAGAACTGGCTGTTCTTTGGCGAACAGCATGCGGTCAGCGATTTTTACTATCGCGATGAGCTCGAAGGCATGCAGCACGACGGCCTGCTGACGAACCTGAGCCTGGCGTTCTCGCGTGATCAGGGCGAGAAGATTTATGTGCAGCATCGGATTCAGCAGCAAGGGGCTGAACTGTGGCGCTGGTTGCAGGAAGGCGCGCAGGTGTATGTGTGCGGCGACGCGGCGCACATGGCCAAGGATGTGGATCTGGCGCTGCGTCAAGTGATTGCGCAGCACGGCGGATTGAGCGAGGAGGGCGCGGCAGAGCATTTGCGCTCTCTGACCGAGCAGAAGCGATATTTGCGGGATGTTTACTAAAGCAGGCGTCTCACTCTGTAGGAGCGAACTTGTTCGCGAGGCGGTCTATCGGTTTGAAGCGCAGATCGCCTCGCCAACACGTTGGCTCCTACAGGATCAATCACGCATTTCTGAACCCGAACTGAACGACTTTCTCGATCAAACAAGAAAACCTTTGGATACCTGAACTTATCTGCCTTTTCTCCCTCTCATGCCGGTAGCCATTGATCGCGGCGGCCTGATAAGCTCGCGGCTTTACTCGTTTGCCCTATTGGCGCATGAACAAGGAATTAGCATGAAACAGCATCGGTTGGCAGCGGCGATAGCCCTGGTCGGTCTGGTACTCGCAGGTTGCGACAAACAAGCCAGCACCGTCGAGCTGAAAACTCCGGCGCAAAAAGCCTCCTACGGTATCGGTCTGAACATGGGCAAAAGCCTGGCTCAGGAAGGTATGGACGATCTGGATTCCAAAGCGGTAGCGCTGGGTATCGAAGACGCCGTCGGCAAGAAAGAACAGAAACTCAAAGACGACGAACTGGTAGCAGCGTTCGGCGATCTGCAAAAACGTGCTGAAGAGCGCATGGCCAAGATGAGCGAAGAGTCGGCAGCCGCTGGCAAGAAGTTCCTCGAAGAAAACGCCAAGCGTAAGGAAGTGACCACTACCGCTTCCGGTCTGCAATACGAAATCATCAAGAAAGCCGACGGCCCTCAGCCTAAGCCAACCGACGTTGTGACCGTTCACTACGAAGGCAAACTGACTGACGGCAAAGTCTTCGACAGCTCGGTTGAGCGCGGCAGCCCGATTGATCTGCCGGTTAGCGGCGTGATCCCGGGTTGGGTTGAAGGCCTGCAACTGATGCACGTAGGCGAGAAGGTCAAACTCTACATTCCTAGCGATCTGGCTTACGGCGCTCAGAGCCCAAGCCCGATGATCCCGGCCAACTCGGTGCTGGTATTCGATCTGGAACTGCTGGCGATCAAAGATCCGGCAGCTGTCGCCAATGAAGCCGCAGCAGGCGCTGCAGCAACAGACGACGAAGAGCAGGAAGAGACTGCACCGGCAAAACCTGCCGCCAAGAAGTAATCGATTCGTCGATGAGCGCTTGAAAAAATGCCCCGTTTTTCGGGGCATTTTTGTATCTGTGATAAACAGACCGAACCCAGCCTTTCGCGCAGAGTCCCAATATCGTTGACGAATTCGCGGGTTACGCGGATTGTCCGACGATTAGATCATCGTCTTGTTTTAAGCCTCGGCTAGTCTCGGGGTGGGTCTAAGTCAATGATTTTTTGTGTTTATTTGTGTGAGTAAAAAACGCGCGATCTAAGCCAAAGCCCAGTAGAACGGGGGTTTCAGCGCTGAAAAGTGCCTCTGTTCACAAGGTTATCCACAACTTGTGTGGATAACATTCTGGTGCTCGTAGCAGCGGTATTCAGACGTCGCATTTTTCTCAACGGTTCGTTATTAGCACCCTGGAGTGAGCATGAAAGCACCCTGGAATTTAATCCGTTACCTGCCGATGGCTCGGCGCCTGATGGCGGCGGGCCGTTTGCCGACGCTGCTCTTTGCTGTGGCTCGCAAGGGCGCGGGCGAGGGAAATCGGCTGGGCAAACTCAAGGATGACCTCAAACTGCTGCAAGCACTGTGTCTGGCGTACTGGCGCGGTGAGTACCGTGCGATCAGCCCCAAGGCGATTCTGTCGGTAGTGGCGGGGCTGATGTACTTCCTCAGCCCGCTGGATGCCATCCCGGACTGGATTCCAGGGCTCGGCATGCTCGATGACATCGCCGTGCTGGCGTGGGTGATGAAAAGTCTGAACGTCGAGCTGGATGCCTTCCGTGCATGGCGCGCGAAGCAAAGCCCGGAGAAGCTTGCGGTGGTTGAGCGTTTGCCTGCCAATCCAAAGTTGTTGGCGCAGGAAAAATCCACGGATTGACCCGTTACCTCACGGATTGACCCGTTACCTCACGGATTGACCCGTTACCTTCTGTAGGAGCGAATTTATTCGCGAGATGTAGCTGAGGCTGATCCGTCATCATTGGCCAGCAGAACGTCTCGCGAATGAATTCGCTCCTACAGAGAAGGGCGAACCAACTTGCGTCGATCCACTGTTAAGATGCCGCCATAGAAAAGAAAAAGCGTACTTGCAACAAGTTGCTGTCTTACAGGGGGTTGTATGGATCTTCAGGTCATATCTCGTGATGGAGAGCCAGAATACGCAGTGCTGCCATGGGCGCAGTATCAGTCGCTGCTTCGGGCTGCCGGACTTTCGAGTGCACAAAGTGCTGCCGGTGCTGAGCTATCTGCTGCCAGCGCTTCAACTGCTGAAGAAGAGTTGCCCGGGCTCGACCAACTGGGGCCGCTGCGTCAGGCCAAAGGTCTGGAAGTTGCTCAACTGGCCCGCACTGTCGGCATCAGCCCGTCTTACCTTGAACTGATTGAGAACGGCACGCGCATTCCGGACGCCGCCATTCGCCGCAGTCTGGCGTGGGAACTCGGCGTCGCAGGCTGGCGAGGTGTGTCATGAGCGTGAGGATCAGCCGCCAGCACTGGGAAGCGCTACTGGCTGAACTGGATCTCGCACGGCGCCAGCGTCATCTGGTCACCTACCGAGCGCTGCTCGAACGTTTGCAGTTGCCGACGCCTGCGATGCTCACCCTTACCGCCGCCCTCGAACACCTCGCCGCCATGGACGCCAAATCCGAACAGCCGTTGCGCAGTTCGCTGGTGATCAGCCAGGGTGCGAGTCGCCTGCCGCGCACTGGTTTTTTCGAGTGTGCCGAGCGGCTCGGGCGTTTTTCCGGACCCTCTGATGGCGTCGCTGCAGCGTCATGGCATGCGTCGGAAGTGGTGCGGGTGTTTGAATTTGAGTACTCACAGGACGAGTGATCGCCGCAGGTCTGTAGGAGCCAACTTGTTGGCGAGGCAGCCGACGCAGTATTTCAATTGAAAAGCCTCGCGAACAAGTTCGCTCCTACAGGTACATGCATTCAGCTTGAGGCTTGCAGCTTAGAGCTTGCAGCTATCTCCGCTGTATCAATCACATGAATACTTGCCCCCAGCACGTCCTTGGCGTGATGCTTGGCCTGTGACGCCAACTCCGCCAATTGGCTCGCATCCAGCACGCTGCACGCCTGCGGATGCAGATGCACCACCCCAATCGACAGCGACAGCAACGCAAATTCCTGGCGCTGGCCTTGTCGGTTGAGCGCGACAAAACACCCTGCCTGCAAATGTTCGGCGCGATAGAAGCGGCGGCACTGATTCTGGAAATCTTCCAGCAGCAGGTTCAGGCGTTTGCGCCAATCTTCAGAGCCCAGCACCATTAGAAAATCATCGCCGCCAATGTGCCCGACAAAGTCGCGACTGGGGTCGATGCGGTCGTTCAGGCATTGCGCCAGACACAGCAACACCTCGTCGCCACGGCCGTAGCCATAGATATCGTTGAAGGGCTTGAAGCTGTCGATGTCCACGTAGCAGATCATCGACTCGCGACCCTGCTGCAACAGCCGCGTCAGGCATTGCTGAATCGGCACATTGCCCGGTAACAACGTGAGTGGGTTGGCATAGCGCGCCTGTTGAATCTTCAGCTCCGTGATCAACTTCAGCACATCGATCACCCGGCCCAGGCCCAGGTAAGCACCGTTCTGCATGATGATGAAATCTTCCTCGATCCGCTGCCGCGCGCGGCTGGTGATCAGGCGGCTGACTTGTTGCAGCGATTGCGTCAGCTCCACCGCCAAAAAGTCATCACTCATCAGGCGGCTGATCGGTTTGCGTGCATAGATCTCGGTAGCGAACGGTTGCAGCAGCACGTCCGACAACGAGTGCCGGTGGACGATACCGATGGGCTGGCTTTGTTCATCGAGCACTGCCAGCGAGTTGAGGTTGGCTTGTTTACGGAAGGCTTCGAGCACACTGGCGGTGGGCGTTGATTGCAAAACGGCCGGATGTTCGTTGAGCAGAGCGCCCAGGTCACTGCCCTCTTCGCTCAAGCTCGCGGCACTGGCATCTGCCTTTGGCAGCATGGCGCGAGCATCACGGGGAGGATTTTCCTGGGGACGGCAGAGCAAATAGCCCTGGACCAGATCGATGCCCATATCGATCAGCACTTCCAGTTCTTCGCGCAGCTCGATCCCCTCTGCAATCACCATCGCCCGCGAGGCCTTGGCCATTTGCAGCATCGAGCCTACGAATTCACGCTTCACTGCGTCCTGATGAATGCCGTCAATGAAGTGCCGATCGATCTTGACGTAATCCGGGCGCAATTCCGACCACAAGCGCAGGCTCGAGTAACCGGCGCCGAGGTCGTCCAGTGCAATGGAAAAGCCCATGTCGCGATAATGATGCAGCGCGGTGTACAGAAGTCCGAAGTCGTCGGTTGGCGTCTGTTCGGTCAGCTCGATTACTACTTGGCTGGGCGGGATGCCGTGACTGGCGAGCAATTCAAGCGTGCGGCCGGGCGGGTGAGAAGCCTCCAGCAGAGACTCGGGGGAGATATTGAGGAACAGCTTGCCTTCAAGCTTGTGCTGACTGAACCGCCGACAGGCAGATTCGCGACAGGCCAATTCCAGTTCACTCAAACGGCCGGCTTGCCGCGCGACCGCGAACAGGCTGATGGGGGAGTGCAGCGAGCTGTTGGAAGGGCCGCGCGTCAAGGCTTCGTAGCCCAGGATTCGGCGGTCAGACAGCGACACAATCGGTTGAAACAGGCTGTGCAAGTCGCCCTGAGCCAGAATCGAACTCAGTGCGCTCAGCTGTTCAGTGACGGTCATGGCAATCTCGGGGCAAGAAAAAGGGGCTCGACGCGATAGCGCAGAGCCCCGTATTTCACGACAGCTTCATGACTGTTTGATGACGAATGGTATTACATCGCCAGCAATTTCATGAAGCTTTACCTGATCACTCAGGCCTACCGTATTACTTCTTTGCCACGCTACCGCTCAGACCCAGATAATCGATGAGGATGCGCCCGGTTTCTGACAGGTAAGCGTCGTCTTCGGGCTTGGTTTTATCATCGTCGACCGGCAGTGCGTCTTCGTCTTCTTTCTTAAGCTCCTTGAGCGGGTCTTCGCCTTTGGCCTTGCGGCGGATGTTTTCCATGCTCAATTGCTGATTTTCGATATCGGAGTGCTCACTGCGACGCACGCTTTCATTGAGGCTGACAGTTTTTTCCGCCATCAACTTCTTCGCCAGCGCGAGCTTGTCTTCGATGAACACAAACTCGGCGTCTTTGGCCGAGCGCACGTCATGGCGCGATTGCAGCTGCGCCAGGAACGGCTTGAACGGGTCGACTGCAGGCTTGATCGCAGGCTTGATGGTGTCGTAAGTCATCGCTTCCGGCAGCGCGCTTTCGCCGATTTCCTTGGTGTCGATAATGGACGGGTACGCGATGTCAGGCAGTACGCCCTGATGCTGGGTGCTCTGGCCCGACACGCGGTAGAACTTGGCCAGGGTCAGTTTCAGTTCGCCGTGGTTCAGCGGCTGAATGGTTTGCACCGTGCCTTTGCCGAAGGTCTGGCCGCCGATGATCAGCGCGCGGTGATAGTCCTGCATGGCACCGGCGAAAATCTCTGAAGCCGAGGCAGAAAGGCGGTTCACCAGCAAGGCCATCGGCCCTTTGTAGAACGCGCCAGGGTTCTCGTCTTCGAGCACGTCCACTTTACCGTCTGCGTTACGCACCAGAACGGTCGGGCCTTTGTCGATGAACAGGCTGGTCAGCTCGGTGGCTTCCTGCAATGAGCCGCCGCCGTTGTTGCGCAGGTCAATGACCACGCCGTCAACCTTGTCGCCTTGCAGTTCGGTCAGCAGCTTCTTGACGTCACGGGTGGTGGATTTGTATTCCGGATCGCCAGCACGGTAAGCCTTGAAGTCCAGATAGAACGCCGGGATTTCAATGACGCCCAGTTTGTAGTCCTTGCCGTCCTGATTGAGGTGCAGGATCGACTTCTTGGCCGCCTGCTCTTCAAGTTTCACCGCTTCACGAGTGATGGAGACAATTTTGCTGGTCTGATCGTTCGGGCCGTTGCTGGCCGGAATCACTTCCAGGCGAACGACAGAGCCTTTCGGACCGCGAATCAGTTTGACCACTTCATCAAGACGCCAGCCGATCACATCGACCATCTCTTTATCGCCTTGGGCGACGCCGACGATCTTGTCAGCCGGAGCGACCTGCTTGGTTTTGGCTGCAGGGCCAGCAGGCACCAATCGCACGATCTTGACGTTGTCGTTATCACTCTGCAACACGGCGCCGATGCCTTCCAGCGACAGGCTCATGTTGATGTCGAAGTTTTCCGCGCTGTCTGGTGACAGGTAGTTGGTGTGCGGATCGTAGGACATGGCGAAGTTGTTTTCATACGCCTGGAAAATGTCTTCGCTGCGGGTCTGGGCCAGACGCGACAATTGATTCTTGTAGCGCTTGGTCAGGGTTTCCTGAATCTTCGCAGGCTCTTTGCCGGCGATCTTCAGGCGCAGGACTTCATCCTTGACGCGTTTGCGCCACAGGTCGTCCAGTTCAGCTTCGTTCTTGGGCCAGGCGGCGTCTTTGCGATCAACCAGCAAGGTTTCCTTGGTGGTCAGATCGATCTTGTCGACGCCCTTGTCGAGTTCCGCCAAGGCAAAATCCAGACGCGACTTGATGCGGTCCAGATAGCGCTTGTAGATGGTAAAGCCAGGTTGCAGGTCGCCGCTCTTGAGGAAATCGTCGAACTGCGTACGCCACTTGTCGAATTCAGCGATATCGCTGGCCAGAAAGTAGCTGCGGGCAGGGTCGAGCAATTTCAGGTAGCTCTGGTAGATGATCTCAGAGCGCTTGTCGTCCAGAGGCGGCTTGCTGTAGTGGTGCCGCTTGAGCAGTTCCACCACATTGAGGCTGGCTATCACCTCGTCCCGATCGGGTTGAAGATTATCCCAGCTGTTGGCAGCAAAGGTGTTGGCGGACATTGGCAAAACACTGAGGCCAATGAGCAATGCAAGTGTGCTGGGCAAAAATTGCTTCATGCTGATTCGACGCGGGGACAATTGATAACGCATATTAGGCCGTCTTTAAGGTCGCCGGTTCAGTCTCAGGCTCCGTGACGTGTTCACACAGCCTGATGCGAACCCGGTCGCATAATGCAAAAAGCCCGAATGCCTATTAAGAGCACATCGGACTCAGTCGAGAACTCACTATGGAGGCACCGTGAAAGCATTGCAAGGCGTTGAAGGTCAAGTGGAATGGGTCCAACAGCCATCACCGACGCTTGATGTCGGCCAAGTGCGCATCAAGGTCGCTGCGGCCGGACTCAATCGAGCCGATTTGCTCCAGCGCGCCGGTCTGTATCCGCCGCCGCCGGGCGTCACCGAAATCCTCGGCATGGAGTGTTCCGGGGTGATCGCTGAAGTGGGGCCGGGCACGTCCTGGCAGGTGGGGGACCGCGTCTGCGCGTTGTTGGCGGGCGGGGCGATGGCCGAAGAAACCGTGGTCGATGCGCGTCATGTTTTACCGGTTCCCGAAGGCATCTCGCTGCATGAGGCTGCCGGTATCCCGGAAGTCTACGCCACCGCCTGGTTGAATCTGTTTCAGTTGGCAGGGCTCAAACCCGGTGAAAAAGTTTTGCTGCACGCCGGCGCAAGTGGAGTTGGTTCAGCCGCCATTCAGCTTTGCAAAGCCTTCGGTAACCCGTGCTGGGTGAGCGTTGGGTCTGCCGAGCGTCTGGCGTACTGCGAAGCGTTGGGTGCTCAGGGCGGGGTGATTCGCACTGAAAGCCTGGACAGCCTAAGCGACTTTGCACCGTTCAATGTCATTCTGGATCCGGTGGGCGCCAACTACGCGGCGCTGAATCTGAAAGTGCTGGGTGTCGATGGTCGTCTGGTGTTGATCGGGCTGATGGGCGGGCGCAAAGCGGAGCTGGACATGGCGTTGGTGCTGGGCAAGCGCATTCAGATCCTGGGCTCGACGTTGCGCAGCCGCGATGATCAGTTCAAGGCTGATCTGTTGAGCGATCTGGGGCAACACGTCTGGCCGCTGTTCACCGAAGGCCGCCTCAAGCCGCAACTGGCGCGCAGCTTCCCGATCAGCGATGCCGAAGCGGCGTTTGCCGAGCTGGCGACCAATCAGGTGTCGGGCAAGGTGGTACTGGTGATTGACGAAAGTCTGGCGTAAGTCTGTAAGAGCCAACTTGTTGGCGAGGTTTGACGCGGTGTGTCAGGCGCGCCGCCTCGCGAACAAGTTCGCTCCTACAGGTGCCGGGCTACTTCCAGTGATGAATCGGCCAGCCGGCTTTTTCGGCGTGTTCGCGCAGGGTTGCGTCCGGGTTCACTGCATGGGGGAAATCGACCTTCAGCAGCAGCGGTAAATCGTTGCGCGAATCGGAATAGAAGCTGGCGCCCTCAAGGTTCTCGCCTTCCTGATCCAGCCATTCCATCAAGCGGGTGATCTTGCCTTCGCGGTAGGTCAGCACGCCGGTGGTCTGGCCGCTGTATACGCCATGGGCGATGCCCAGATCAATCGCCAGTACTTCATCGACGCCGATGCGCTCGGCGATGGCTTTGACCAAGTGCACACCTGAGGCCGAGATCACCAGAATCCGGTCGCCAGCCGCGCGATGCTGAGCGATGGTTTTGGTGGCGTCGCTGAAAATGATCGGCTCGATGAAATCCTCGACCCACGGCCCCACCAGAAACTCCACTTCTTCGGGTGTACGCCCGATCATCGGTTCCAGGCTGAAGGCCATGTAGTCCTCCATCGCCAGGTCGCCGTTGCCGTACGCCTCCATCAGCTCGTGGTCGCGCTTGATGAAAGATTCTGGATCGACCCAGCCAAGGCGGCCCATCTGCTCGCTCCACAGACTGGCGCAGTCGCCGTGAATCAGTGTTTCGTCCAGGTCGAAAATTGCTAGTGCCATTGCTGCTGTCCTCTTAAATCATTTACACGCAGATCAACTGTAGGAGCGTGGCTTGTCCCGCGATCTGCCGGGAACCGACAGCAATCCAGGCGAATGCGGTGTGTCAGTCTGAATTCCGTCGCAGATTCTACGACGGGTTCCCCGCCGATCGCGGAACAAGCCACGCTCCTACAGGATTTCGTCGCGGGTCATGCGGCGCTTATGCCACCTCGCACAGTGCCGACGCTTCGATGTTCAGGGTGACGCGCTGGCCGTTGGGGTGCAAGTCGCTGGCCGAGCGGTTGAGCACATCCACCACCAGATCCACGCCGCGCGCTTGTACGCGATAACGAATCACGTTGCCCAGCAGACTGTGGCTGCGGATCTCGCCTTCCAGCCCCCCGGTCAGGCTCAACTGAATGGCTTCGGGACGAATCGCCACGCGGCTGTTGATCGGACGCTGCATCAGGCGGCTGGCGGCATCGGGCTCCAGCAGGTTGTAGTTGCCGATGAAACCTGCGGCGAAGGCATCGACCGGCGAGGTGTACAAGGTTTCCGCGTCGCCGCTCTGGACGATCCGGCCCTGGTTCATCAGGAAAATCCGGTCCGACATGGTCAGCGCTTCTTCCTGATCATGGGTCACGAAAATCGTAGTCAGGCCCAGTTCCTGCTGGATCGCGCGGATCTGCTCGCGCAAGTGCTTACGAATCCGTGCGTCCAACGCCGACAGCGGCTCATCGAGCAACAGCAGGCGAGGGCGCGTCACCAGCGAACGCGCCAATGCCACACGCTGGCATTGCCCGCCAGACATCTGATGAGGGTAGCGCTTGGCGTATTCGCCCAACTCCACCAGCTTCAACACCTCGGCCACCCGCTGTTTGCTTTCATCGGCACTGACCTTCTGCATGCGCAGGCCAAACGCGACGTTCTGCTCCACGTTCATGTTCGGGAACAGCGCGTAGCTCTGAAACACCATGCCGATGCCGCGTTTTTGCGGGGCAACGGGGACCAGGTCCTTGCCGTCCAGAAATATCCGGCCGCTGGTGACTGAGGTCAACCCGGCGATGCAGCGCAGCAGCGTGGATTTGCCACAGCCGGACGGACCGAGCAGGGTGACGAACTCGCCCTTCTTGATCTCGCAATTTATATCGCTGAAGACCGCCGTGCTGGCGTAATTCTTTTGCAGGTTTTCAACACTGACGAAGCTCATATCAGTCTTTGTCCTTGTTCAATCGATTGGCAGCCCAGGTCAGCAGCAGCACGAAGAGGAAATAAGAGATCACCAGCGCGCTGTTGAAGTGGCCGCTGCTGTTGCGCATGTTGTTGAGGTACACCTGCAGGGTCTCGTAACGCGTACCCACCAGCAGATTGGCGAACACGAATTCGCCGAACAGGAAGGAAAACGACAGCAACAGGGCGATCATCAGGCCCTTGCGCAGGTTCGGCAGGACCACCAGCACGGCGGCCTGAAAGGTGCTCGCGCCGAGCAGTTGGGCGGCGTCCATCAGGTCAACCAGATTGATCGCTTGCAGGTTATTGGTGATCGCCCGGTACATGAACGGCAGCGCTACGGTGAAGTAGCAGCCGATCAGAATCCACGGCGTACCGACCATCGCCATCGGCCCGGAACCATAGAGCTGCAACAGCCCTACCGAAGACACCACCGGCGGCACCGCGAAGGGCAGTAGGATCAGGATGTTCATCACGCTGTCGAGTTTCGGGAAGTGGTAATGCACCACGAACAGCAGCGGCAACACCAGCACCACCGAGAGCAATAGAGCGCCGACGCACACCAGCAACGATTGCGCGAAGGCCATTAAGAAACGCGGGTCGCTCCACAGCGCGATGTACCACTTGAAGGTCAGGCCGCTGGGCAGGATCGTCGCCGACCAACTGGTGGCGATCGAATACACGAACGTCCCCAGCAACGGCGCCAGCAGAATCAGAAAAAGGATGTACACCACGATGCGGTGGTAGAGCCCGGCCGGGCCGCGTTCAGCGCGAGACATGGTAGCTCCTCTTCAACAGCCATTGATGGACGATGGTCACCAGGGTCATCAAGCCCACCAGAATCATCGCCAGGGCGCTGGCCATGTTCGGGTCCAGCGTGATGTCTCCGGCCACCATCGCTGCGATACGGATGGGCAGCACGTTGAAGTTGCCGGTGGTCAGCGCGTAGACCGTGGCATAAGCGCCGAGGGCGTTGGCCAGCAGAATCACGAAGGTGCCAAGCAGGGCAGGGGTGAGCACCGGAATCCCGATGTGCCGCCAGAAATCCCAACTGCTGGCGCCGAGCAAGGACGCCGATTCGCGCCAGTCTTCGCGCAGCGCGTCGAATGCCGGATACAGCAGGAGTACGCCGAGCGGAATCTGGAAGTAGGTGTAGAGAATGATCAGGCCGGTCTTGGAGTACAGATTGAAGTCATCGATGATCCCCGCTTGTTTGAGGATCAGCGTCAGCGCGCCGTTGAAGCCCAGCAGGATGATGAACGCGAACGCCAGCGGCACGCCGGAAAAGTTGCTGGTCATATTGGCGAAGGCACTCACGAAATCCCGCAGCCGCGACGGCACTTTGCGCAGCGAATAACTGCCGAGGATCGCAATGATGATGCCGATCACACTCGACCAGAAACTGATCTCCAGGCTGTACTGAATCGCCTGACGATAGAAGCGCGAGTCGAAGGCCTTGATGAAGTTTTCAATGCCCCAGCCAGCCTCGGAATGCAGGCTGTTGATCGCCACCCACACCAACGGCGCGATCTGGAAAATAATGAAGAAGATGGCGAAGGGCAGCAGGCACAACAGCCCCAGCCATTTGCCCCGGCTTTGTGAATTCACTTGAGTATCTCCCTGCAGACTGGCTTGTCGTGGGTCACGCCGAGCAGTTCGCAGACGGTGCCGCAAAGTTCGGTTTGTTTGGGATGTGCGTCGGGGTTCAGGCTGAAGGCGTCACCGATCACGAACAGCGGCACTTCGCGCTCTTCCGGCAAGATGCCGTTGTGCGAGCGGTCGTTGTTCATGCCGTGATCAGCCGTTACCAACACTTGGAAACCAGCGTCGAGCCAGCGCTGCAGGTACTCGGCCAGAATGATGTCGGCGGTGCGTGCGCTGTTGCGGTATTGCGGGGTGTCGAGGCCGTGCTTGTGCCCGGCGTCGTCAATGTTCATGGGGTGAACGAACAGAAAGTTCGGCTCATGGCGCAGGCGCAGATGCTCGGCGTCATCGAACAAGTGTGAGTCGGGGTAGTGATCGACGTAGTAGAAATGACCGTGCTGGATCGGCAGTTCCGGTGCATCGGTGTGGCGGTCGCGCGCGGCAATGAAGGGCGAGCGGTTATACAACTCGCTGACCCAGTGATAAGCCGCTGCTGCGGTGGTCAGCCCTGCTTCAGTAGCATAGTGGAACACGCTGCGCTGATTGGACAGGCGTGACACCTGGTTATGCACGATGCCGCTGTCGATGGGTGCAACCCCGGTCAAAATGCATTCGTACAGCGGACGGGACAACGACGGCAGCTCGCATTCCAGCTTGTACAGCGCAGCGCGGCCGGCATCGCTGTAAGCCAGCAAATGCCCCATTGCATGACGGGCAACGCTGTAGCTCAAGCCGTCCAGCAGGATCAGGATGACGTTGTGTTTCATGTGCCGCTCCGGGTATTCGAATTCGAGGGTGAAGCAACACTGGGCCTTGATCTGGTTTTGATGCTGCCTTGGTCGGGCCCTGATGTGGTTTTGATTCTGGCCGGAGGCCGTAGGAGTCCGGCTTGCCGACGATGGGCGGCGAAGCAGCCCCAGAACCAGACGCCTCGGTGCAACAGGCACACCGCATATTCAGGTTTGGCTGCCGGTACCCGGCAGATCGTCGGCAAGCCAGACTCCTACGCCCTTCGGGCAGAAGCAGGATTGAAGTTGGCGCTTCGTCCTTGAAGCGCCAGCGGGGCATCACTGCATTTCGACGATCACTTGCTCGTTCCACTGCTGTGGCAGGGCTTTCGAGGTTTTTTCCCAGGCGGCTGGGTCTTTGATCGGGGTCACGCCTTTGTACTGCTCGTTGGGCAGCAGTTGCTTCTGCACGTCTTCCGGCAGCTTCAGGTGCTCGGCACGAATCGGACGGGCGTTACCGCGCGCCAGGTTGGTCTGGCCTGCATCGCTGAAGATGTACTCACGCGCCAGCTTGGCGGCGTTCGGGTGCTTGGCGTATTTGTTGATGATGGTGGTGTAACCAGAGATCACCGAACCGTCGGACGGGATCAGCACCACGTAGTCATCCGGGTTGGTCATCTTGGCTTTGTAGCTCAGGCCGTTGAAGTCCCAGACGATGCCGACTTCTACTTCGCCTTTCTCCATGGTCTGGATGGTTGGGTTGTTGATACCCAGACGTTTTTGCTTGGCAAGTTCCGTGAACAATTGCAGGCCTGGGGCGATGTTGCTTTCGTCGCCTTTCATGGCGATCGCAGCGGCGAGCACGCCGTTGGCCGCCTGGGCTGCGGTGCTCACGTCACCGATGGTGACTTTGTATTTGCCGGACTTGAGGTCGGTCCATTTGGTTGGGACTTCAGAACCGTGCAGCAGCTTCTTGTTGACGATGAAAGCGATGGTGCCGGTGTAGGCCAATGCCCAGTGACCATCTTTGTCTTTCGCCCAGTCCGGGACCTGATCCCACGTGGTGGGTTTGTAAGGTTGGGTCACGCCTTTTGCCGTAGCAATCGGGCCGAAGGCTGCGCCGACGTCACCGATGTCGGCACTGGCGTTGTCTTTTTCCGCATCGAACTTGGCCACTTCCTGAGCCGAGCTCATGTCAGTGTCCATGTGCTTGAGACCGTATTTGGTCGAGAGGTCCGACCAGGTGCCTTTCCAGTTCGCCCAGTCGTCGGGCATGCCCACGCTGTTGACCGCACCTTCGGTCTTGGCAGCGGCTTCCAGCGTTTTCAGGTCAGCGTCCGCGGCCATGGCCGATGTGCTCAGCGCGATGGCCGAACCCAGGAGTGATGCCAGCAAAAGGTGTTTCATTCGAAGCTCCTTGTGCACTTCTCGACGAATTCTTAGAAGTGATCGTTGCGGATGGGTTGGTCTAGGTCAGCAATACCTGAGCCAAGTTAGGCCTGTTCAATGACACTTTCGTGTCTGGACCGACTTTTGCTGGTGAATGCCAGGGCTACGGATACGGCTGTCGGCTAAGCGTAGACCATGCTCAAGTAATTGATCTGAAAAGGCTAAATGCATTGGCTGTGGCCGAATTTTGAAGGCACGTTTGTGGCCTGTCACCGAACAGTCATCTACGCTCCCTAGGCTTTGCAGCACACAAATGGGCCGTTGCGTTGCAGACTTTGCCCCCAAATAGCGCTGGTCTAGTCCAGATAGGTAACGAAATGCGCGAAGACGTGCCACGAGCCGTGACGACCATTTGCAACGCTCTGCAAGAGCAGATCGAGCACGGCCTGTTGCCGCCCAGTAGCAAGCTGCCAGCCGAGCGCAAACTCAGTGAAGTGTTCGACACCACGCGCATCACGTTGCGCGAGGCGCTGGTGCAGCTTGAGGCGCAGGGCCTGATTTACCGAGAGGAAAGGCGAGGCTGGTTCATCTCGCCGCCGCGTCTGGCTTACGACTTGATGCGTCGCAGCCACTTTCACGCCATGGTTACTGCCCAAGGGCGTGTGCCCGAAACCCAGATGATTTCCGCGCGTTTACAGCCCGCTTCGGCGATGGTGTGTGAGTTGTTGCGCTTGCCCGCATTATCGAGCGTGATCCAGATCTGCCGCGCACGACGCATCGACCAACGCCTGGTGCTGTACGTCGAGCACTACCTCAATCCTGAATATTTCCCGATGATTCTCGAGTTCGATCTCAATCAATCGTTGACCGAGTTGTACGCCAGTCATTACGACATTCGTTACGGCCAGGTGCGTTTCGAAATGGTGCCGACGGCGTTACCGATCGATGCAGCGGCGGCGTTGAAAGTCTCCATCGGCAGCCCCGGCCTGCGCATCGCGCGGGTCAATCATGACCAGCAGGGGCGGCTGATCGATTGCGATCTGGAGTATTGGCGGCATGATGCGATTCATGTGAGTGCGGTGGTGGCGGATGTGTGAGCAAGACTGCTGCATTTTGATCGTAAGCGCGCGCTTCTCAGACACACTGCCAGGCGCCTCACGTGGGCCTTGTTTTGATCACCGCGGCTGATTCAGCAAAGCCTTACTCCCTCTGTCGGTAGAATGTACATGGATGTACATCCAAAAAGCAGGGGCGTACAGTTCGCTCACTTACTCAAAGACAAAGGCGACACGTGATGTCGGTATCAGGCAAGGAACGGGGTAAATCCCAGGATTCTGGCTGGCGGGGCTCACCGGAAGGATGGCTTGAGGCCGCCTATGATGCGTTGAAAGAGTCGGGTATCGATGCCGTTCGCGTGATGCCGCTGGCCAAACGCTTGAATCTGTCCAGAACCAGCTTCTATTGGTTTTTTCAGGACCGCGAGCAACTACTGGACGCGCTCCTGGCCCGTTGGAAGGACAAGAACACCGGAGGGATGGTCAAGCAATGCGAAAGCTATGCGGAAAATATTACCGAGGCGATCCTCAATGTTTTCGAGTGCTGGCTCAATACCGAACTTTTCGACTCCCAGTTCGAATTTGCCGTGCGCAGCTGGGCTTTGCAGTCTGAGGAAGTGTCGGCGGAAATCGCGGCAGCGGACCAGGCCCGCATCAACGCGTTGTCAGCGATGTTCAGGCGCTTTGGATACGATTGCGATGGCGCCGACACACGGGCCCGTACCATTTACCTCACGCAGATCGGTTATATCTCCATGAAGACCAGTGAAGACGTCACTGAGCGCTTCCGTCGCATCCCGCACTACGTCAGCATCTTTACCGGCAAGGCCCCGAAAAAGCGCGAGCTTGACCGTTTCTTCGGCAAATTCGGCTACTCCGAGAAGCAGCCGGGGGAGTTTGTAGCCTTGGTCGACACGTTCGAGGCATCGGTGGATGAGAGCTGACACGATGGGTGTCATCGGCATTATTGGTGGCACCGGCTGGTTGGGCGGGTCGCTTGCCGCAGCAATGCTGGATGGCGCGTTCATCGCACCTGATCGACTGTTGCTGTCCAACCGCTCCGGCAGTCATCCGTTGGCGCATACAGGCGCCCATCTGCTGGCCGAAAACCAGGCGCTGGTGGATGCCAGTGCCACCGTGATCATCGCGGTGCGCCCCGAGCAATTCAAAGCGCTCACTATTGACGCCGCGGGTAAGCGCGTCATTTCGCTGATGGCCGGTGTCTCCTCCCAGGCGATTGTTGAGGCCACTGGCGCTGCAACCGTCGTGCGGGCAATGCCTAATGCTGCGGTCGAGATAAGACGCTCATTCACGCCTTGGTATTGCGCAAGTCAACTCACGCCCCCCGAGGTTGAGCTCATCCAAGGTCTGCTTGAGTGCGTCGGCACGGCGAGCCGAGTACCAGACGAAGATTGCATTGACTACCTGAGCGCGATGTCGGGCACGGGTCCGGCATTTCCTGCATTGTTGATGACCGCGCTCATTCATCAAGCCATCAACGCTGGCGTTCCCGAGGACGTTGCCCGGCAGGCGGCACACGGCGTGGTGGTGTCGGCCAGTCAGCTGCTGGACCGGCATGATCCGCAGGCGATGATTGATTCGTTGGTGGCGTACAAAGGTGTGACCGCCGCTGCCTTGCATGGCCTGATGGATGCGGGCTTTGAAAGCATGTTGGGCCAGGCGTTACAGTCAGGCGCCACGGTAGCGCGCAATGGTTTGTGAGGTTCAACATCAGGCCCATCTGTCCCAGGCCCAATGTCGAACCTGGTGCTCTTTGATCTGCCACTGCGGCGTATCGGCACGACGCCGAACCTGACGCTTTTGCTTCTGCCCGAAGGGCGTATCGGCACGACTCCGAACGTGACGCTTTTGATTCTGCCCGAAGGGCGTAGGAGCCTTGCTTGCAGGCGATGGGCTGCGCAGCAGTCCTTTGTGTGTCAGGCACTGCGGTCGTCAGATGTCCTTCACCAGACGCAACGCATCGTAAATAGCGGCGTGGGTATTACGCGCGGCCACTGCGTCACCGATGCGAAACAGCTGGAAACGTCCCTCCGGATGGGTCACCAGATTCTGTGCCTTGCCCGCGATCAAATCGTGTTGCTCGACCGCGCCGCCGTTGCTCGACAGGGGACGTAGCTCAAAATACAACTCATCCATCGGCAGCGTGCCGTGGTTGATCACCACTTGATCGACCACGCGCTCCTTATTGACCTTGCCGTAATCGCTGCCAAATACCGCGACGAGTTTGCCGTCGCGCCGTAAGACCGATTCGACGCGATAGGTCACGGTGAATACCACATCCAGGTCCTGCAGGCTGCGCATGTAAGGCACAAGGTTCATGGCCATGACTTCGGGTGAGAAGGCGCGGTCCGGGGTGACGATTTCCAGCCGAGCACCGCTTTTAGCAATGACTTCAGCCGCCTGGAGCGCAGCGTGATCCCCTGCGTCGTCGAAGATCAGCACGTTCTTGCCAGGCTTTACATCGCCGGAAATGATGTCCCACGCCGACACGACCCACTCGTTGCCTTCCTTAAGCACATCGGTGTCCGGCAGGCCTCCGGTCGCGACGATCACCACATCCGGCTCATGGTCCAGCACCGTGTGCGCTTCGGCCCACGTGTTGAAGTGGAATTTCACCCCCATCCGTTCGCATTGCGCCATGCGCCAGTCGATGATGCCGATCATTTCCCGGCGCCGCTCGCTCAGCGCGGTCAGCCGTATCTGTCCGCCCGGGCGATCGGCGGCTTCCAGCACAGTCACGTCATGCCCGCGTTCTGCGGCGACCCGTGCCGCTTCCAGTCCGCCGGGGCCTGCGCCGATCACAACGACCTTGCGCGCAGTGGCGGCTTTCGGGATCTCGTGGGGCATCGTGGTTTCACGCCCGGTTGCCGCATTGTGAATGCAGTAGGCCGCGCCACCCTGGTAGATCCGGTCCAGGCAATAGTTGGCGCCGACACACGGCCGAATCTCCTCTTCGCGCTTCTCGATGATCTTGCGCACGATGTGTGGATCAGTCATGTGCGCACGGGTCATGCCCACCATGTCGACCTTGCCGGACGCAATGGCATGGCGAGCGGTGGCAACGTCGGGAATCTTGGCGGCGTGGAACGTAGGGAAGCCCGTGGCGGCACGGATTTCACCCGCGAAATCCAGATGCGGTGAGTTACGCATGCCCTGGATCGGGATCACATCAGTCAGGCCCGCGTCGGTATCGATGTGCCCTTTGACGACGTTGAGGAAGTCCACCAGGCCGCTGTCTTTGAGCTTGTGTGAGATGGCCATCCCTTCCTGAGCACCAAACCCGCCCGGCAGATCCTCATCGCCCGTGTAGCGCACGCCGAGCAGGAAGTCTTCCCCACAGCGCTTGCGAATGCCGCGCAGGATATCGAAGGTGAAACGCAGGCGATTGTCCAGGGAACCGCCGTATTCGTCGTCCAGGTCATTGGTCAGAGGCGACCAGAACTGATCCATCAAATGCCCGTAGGCTTGAAGCTCCAGACCGTCCATGCCGGCAGCTTTCATCCGTTCGGCGGCGTCGACGTAATCCTGGATGATGCGCTGGATGTCCCATGCCTCCAGCTTCTTGGGAAACGAGCGGTGGGACGCCTCGCGGCGATGGGAGGGCGAGACCACCGGCAGCCAGTCCGCCTTGTCCCAGCGGGTACGACGACCCAGATGCGTCAGCTGGATCATGACGGCAGCGCCGTGTTCGTGGCACTCATCGGTCAGGTCCTTGAGCCAGCCGACGACCTCGTCCTTATACGCCAGCACGTTGTTGAACACAGGCGGACTGTCACGAGAGACGGCTGCCGACCCCGCGGTCATCGTCAGCGCGACCCCTGCCTTGGCCCGCTCCACGTGATAGGCCCGATATAGCTCCTTCGGCATCCCGTCAACCGGGTACGCCGGTTCATGAGACGTGGTCATGATGCGGTTTCGCAGGGTCAGATTTTTGATGGTGTAAGGCTGTAGCAGCGGGTCGGTGGACATTGTGGCGCGCTCCTGGAGGGGAACATCAGGCGTGGTTTGACGCGAAATTAAGTGAAATGTACATGAGTGTCAACAACGGTTGACGCAGGTGTACATTCTGCTTGCGTCCCCACGCATTGTGTGGATACCATCCGCTGAACAGTCGGCTCAGACCGGCGCAATTGCCACTTTCACTGCCACACCCGGAACCTCCATACACGAAAGGGGAATGCACAATGGTTGCTTGTTCACTTCATAAGAAAAAACGTATTGGCTGGTTGGCAGGTGTCGCCTTGGCCACCGTGACTTTGATCACGCATGCCGCCGAGCAGCCGCCCGTACGCATCGGCTGGGTCAACTGGTCGGACACCGAGATCGCCGTGAAACTGGCCACTCTCGTTCTGGAAGATCAACTCAAGCAGCCGGTCAAGCTGGTCATGGCTGATATCGGTATTCAGTTCCAGGCCATGGCCAACGGCAACATCGATCTGATCCCGATGGTCTGGCTTCCTGGCACGCACAAGGCGTTCTACGACAAGTACAGAGACAAGCTCGAAGACTTGGGCGTGTTGTATGAAGGGCGCATTGGCATGGCAGTACCGGACAGCGTTCCGGTCAGCGAGGTCTCAAGCCTTGCGGACCTGAACAAACCGGAAATCCGAGAGAAGTTCGACGGCAAGATCCTGACGTCCGAGGTTGGCAACGGGCAGTACAAACTGACCGAGAAAGCCATCAACGAGAAAAAGATCGTGGGTTACAAGATGGTTGCCTCATCCGAGAGCGGCATGCTCAGCGAACTGGATCGCAACCTCAAGCGTGGTAAGTGGTCGCTGGTCAATGCCTGGAGTCCGCACTGGATGTTCTCCAAATACCCGCTGCGCTATCTCGATGACCCTGAGCACCTGTTTGGCGGCACTGAGCAGATTCACGCGGTCGCTCGCAAAGGATTCAGTGCGCAATACCCGCAAGTGGCGCAGTTCTTCGCCCACTACTCCATCCCCAAGACAGATCTTGAAAGCATGATGATGCGGGCTCGCGAAAGCTCTGCGGATAAAGTCGTCGCCGAGTACTACGCGGCAAACAAACCACGCTTTGCGGCAATGTTCGACACCGTTAAAACGGCTTCTACGACGCCCTGATCACACTTCGGGCCGTTTTGGGATCAGCGATGGCTTTGGCCTGATGCGGCTTGCTCCAGGAGGGAGCTTGCTCGCGATTGCAGGGTGACAGGCAATATTGCATTGGCTGATAGCCCCATCGCGAGCTTGCTCCCTCCCACCAGGCGCCCTTCCACATGATTGTGCTTAATGGCGGTTAGCTCGCTGAATCGCCTTGGGTGCCGCGAACCTCATTAAAGCTACCGCCACTGGTGCTCACCTGCACATTCAGTCGTGGTGTTGCCAGATCCATGCCGGCTTCATCCAGGTAACGCTTGAGCGACAAATTGAACGCCCGGGAAACTTCCCATTGCTTGATCGGTGCTGTCTTGAATCTCGCGCGAAGAATGGCGTTGCCTGACTCGAAACTCTCGACCCCTTGAACCTCCAGCGGCGACCAGATATTGCGGCGTTGCAACGGGTCGGCACGCATCTTCTGACCAACGTCACGAATCATCTTCAGCGCGTCGTCGATGTTCATATTCGAAGGGATGGCGATTCGGAAGATAGCGTAGCCGAACTCTCGTGAATAGTTCTGAATGCTTTTGATCTCGCTGAACGGAATCGTGTGCACGATGCCGTCGATATCACGCAGGCGCACAGTCCGAATGGTCAGCCCTTCGACCGTGCCCAGATGTCCGGCGACGTCCACGTAATCGTCGATGGCCAGCGAGTCCTCGATGATGATGAACAGCCCGGTAATCAGGTCCGCCACCAAAGACTGCGCACCAAAGCCAATGGCCAGACCGATCACACCGGCACCGGCCAGCAGCGGCGTGACGTTCATGCCCATGTTCGCCAGTGCGACGATCAGCGCGATTATTAAAATCGTCACGAACAGCACGTTGCGAATCAGCGGCATCATGGTCTGCGCGCGGGCATTGGCCAGGCCTTTGCGCGAGCGGGTGAGGGCGTGATGAATCGCCGTGTCGCTGATGATCCAGATCAGCCACGCAAACATCAGTGTTGCGGTCAGGCCGATCAGCTTGACGCTGATGTCATGCCCCTCGCCGTCGGCAAAACGGATCAGCGACAGCCCCCAGACTCGCAGCCCCAACTCGATGAACACCACCCAGACCAGCAGATGCACAACGATGTAAAAGAAGTTTTTCAGCCTGTCCGAGTACAGGGCGTGGCGTTTGTGACCGTGGGCGGGACGTTGCGAATGGCGCCGTACCAGGCCGTTGATCACCATGCTCAATACCAGCAACACGGTGCAGATCAGCGCCTGACGCAACGCGGTGCTGGTGTCGCCCGCCGAAAAGAATGTTGCGAACAGCGAGACGCCCACCAGCACCAGTGCGGGGAGATACCAGAAGCTGCCGATGACTTCGATGCTGTCGCTCAAGGCGCGGCGTTTGAGTCGGCGCGACAACGGCTGATTGCGAATCAGATGGGCGATGGGACGGCGGAAGCGGATGACAAATAAGCCGCTCGACACGGCGGCCATTACATTGGCCAGGGTCGCGGCGGTGTGCGCCAGGTGCACGCCGAGACTGGCCACCAGACGCGGATCGCTGAGCGCCTCGCCGAAGGCTGCGAAACTGCCGATCCACCACAGCGGGCGAAACGCCTGGTGACGCAAGATGTACAGCGCCTGATGCCGATGCGGGCCATCGAGCAACGAAAACGCAATCACGCAGATGGCCGAAAAAAGCGTCCCCACCACCAACGCGTAAGCCAGTACCATCGCCAAATCCCGACCCAGCGAAGGAGGCAGCGAGTAGCTGAGGTAGATCGTGAAAATCAGCGCCACCAGCCACGGCCCGAGTTTGCGCAGGGCGAAGCGCAGCATGTCCCAAGGGCGCGGGTGTTGCGGCAGTTCTTCCGACAGCCCGAAGCGCAGACGCACTTTATGACCCAGCCAGATGAGTGCCGCTGCTGACAGCCCCCACAACGCCAACACCACCGCAAAGCTGAAGATGATCGGCCACCATTGATTGGCGGGCAGCATCAACGCGACCAGTTCGCCTTGCGCCAACTCGACTTCGTCCGTCCAGCGGCTGAGCGGGCTGTCGTCTCCGGTGAACTGCTTTTCCAGTTCCGCGAAAGAACTGCCGATCAGCCCGAGCACGCCTTGTTCGGCGGTGGGCTGGGCTTTTTTGGTGGCGTCGCGCAGTTTTTTGAGGTCTTGCAGCAATTGAGCGCGTTGCTGGTCGTTTTCCAGGGACGTGATGACTTCGTCCAGCGATTGTCCCAGTGGCTCCTGCGCCTGAGGTTGGGCTTTCTGTCCGCTGCCCAGCAGGCTTGGCAAACCTGCGGCCTGAGTCAGCGCAAAAGGGAACAGTGCCAGCAGGGCAATCAGTAAGAGGCGGGACAGGACAAGCAGGCGGGAAGGGGCAATCACCGGGCAATCAACCTTAAATCGACAGGCGCCCGAGACGACCAGACAGGATCAACCGGGCGTATCAGACTGAAGCGTCTGAGTTTACGAGTGACGTCCGGCATTGGCGAGCGGGATTTCGCACAGGCCAGCAGTGGAACGAGGTGCGGCGACTCAGGTGAGTTTCGCAAGAATCTTGACCGCTGCGGTTCCAAGCATTAGCAGCATGCCCAGCGTTATGGATGCAACGCCGCTGCTGTAATCTCGGTAGCTGTAACCGACACACAACAACAGCATTCCCAGTACAACTGGAATGAGAAGAGCGAGGTATTCGTCCATGGCAGCATGCTCTTTCTAGGAAGCGATGCTGTAAGTCTAGGTCGGATTTTGCATCGCTGCGGCGGCGCTTCTGTAGGAGACAACTTGTTGGCGAGGCTGACAATGCGGTGCTTCAGGCACGACGCCTCGCGAACAAGTTCGCTCCTACAGGGTTACGTCAGCCCTTACGGCAACTCAACGCAGGCGTAAAACGCAGTCAGCACCTTCACCAGATGCGAGAGGTCCTGGGCGCCCGCCAGCTCACGAATCGAGTGCATGGCAAATGTCGGAAGACCGATATCGACCGTGCGCACGCCCAGATGGCTGGCCGTGATTGGGCCGATGGTCGAACCGCAACCCATGTCGCTGCGTACCACGAAGCTCTGCACCGGCACTTCCTCGGCCATGCAAAGATGGCGGAAGAACCCGGCAGTTTCGCTGTTGGTAGCGTAACGCTGGTTGCTGTTGACCTTGATCACGGGCCCGGCGTTGAGCTTGGGGCCGTGGTTGCCATCGTGTTTGTCGGCGTAGTTCGGATGCACGCCGTGAGCGTTGTCGGCTGACACCAGCAACGAGCGCTGAATGGTGCGCACGTACTCATCACCTTCAGGCAGCAGGCGTTGCAGGATTTGTTCAAGCATTGGGCCATCAGCGCCGCACGCCGAAGACGATCCGACTTCTTCGTGGTCGGTGCAGACTAGCAGGCAGGTTTCTTCGGTGTCGGCATTGAGCAACGCTTGCAGCCCGGCGAAGCACGACAGCAGATTGTCCAGTCGCGCGCCGGCAATGAAATCGCCATTCAGACCGACAACCGCTGCGCTTTGCGTGTCATAAAAGCTCAGCTCGTAATCGAGCACGACGTCTGCGTTCAAGCCGTGTTCGCGGGCCAGTTGGTCGGTCAAAAGTGCGCGGAAATCAGCACGCTCGTCACCGGCGACCTGCGCCAGGATTGGCGGCAATTCGGTCTGCGGGTTGATCGCCCAGCCTTCGTTGGCCGTGCGATTGAGGTGGATCGCCAGGTTCGGGATCACCGCAATCGGTAGTTTGAAATCGATCAGCTGGCTTTCGACCTTGCCATCCCGGCGGAAGGTCACGCGCCCGGCCAGCGACAGGTCGCGGTCAAACCATGGGGCGAGCAGGGCGCCCCCGTAAACTTCGACGCCCAACTGCCAGAAACCCTGACGTTGAAGTTCAGGTTGCGGCTTGACTCGCAGGCAGGGGCTGTCGGTGTGGGCGCCGACCAGCCGAATGCCGCCGCTCAAGGCTGAAAGGCGGCCCAGTTTGAAGGCGACAATGGAGGAGTCGTTACGGGTGACGTAATAGCGGCCGCCGGCTTCGGTGGTCCAGGTTTCGCGCTCGTCCAGACGCTGGAAACCGGCGCCTTCGAGACGTTGGACAAGGCTTGCGGTGGCATGAAAGGGGGTGGGAGAGGCCTTGAGGAAGTCGATCAGGCCTTGGTTCAACTCTTCGCGCATAAGTTACTCCAGACAGCAATGGGCACGAGTTTACAGGCCAATGCCGGTTGGAGCGAGTGGGGCGAAAGAGGATGGAGGTCGATCACGCGGTCCCCGTAGGAGCAATCGGAGGTAACGACGGTCGCGATGCCGTGTTTCGGATGTACCAGGGTTATAGGTATCCGGCAGGTGCAGCGGTTCACTCACTCCCCTGTAGGAGCTGACGACCAGCGGGAGGCTGCGATGCGATGGGTCGGCTGTACCGGGTTGGTGTGTATATCCGTTATTTGGGGTGTTGCTGACATTGGTTCCGCTTTTACAGCGGGTCACTTTCGAAAAGCCGGAAGCCGGCCCAGGCGAAAGTAACCAAAGCGCTTTTGCTCCTGGTTTGGCCCTCCTGCGTCGGGTTCCCTTGCTCCGGCGACGCTCCGTGGGCACGCGCCGAACGGACATCCATGTCCTGACGGCGCTTGGCGGGCGTCCCTGCTCGCCATCCCACTGCGCGTCGCCTGCGTTCGGCCTGCACCCAAGTCGCGCTTTGTGGTGTCTGGGCTGGCGTGGATGAAGAACAAAAGCGAAGCGCGCTTTGCTCCTTGGGCTTTTCGCTTTCTGATCATTCCCACGCTCCGCGTGGGAATGCAGCCCCGGACGCTCCGCGTCCGATGACGCGGAGCGTCATGAGCTTCGCTCCCAAGCGTGGGAGCGATCAACGTGTGTCGTACCAAGATTTCACAGACGCCACAAAGTGCGACTTTGGAAGGCCGAGCGCAGGTGTTGCGTAGGGGACAGCGCGGCATGGATGCCGCGCTAGCCGCCCCCGGCCATGGATGGCCGATGGCGGCGTGTCCCCGGAGCAATGCCGGAGCAAGGGAACCCGACGAAGGAGGGCCGGACATCGGAGCAGGGCCTTTTTGGTTACTTTTTTCTGGGCCGGCAATCCGGGCTCTTGGAAAAAGTGACCCGCCGTAAGGGCGGAACCAATGTCAGCCACACTCGAGATAATGGATATACACACAATTAGAGGGTGTCAGACACACCGCATCGTCCGGATGCGGCCCAGACCGTCGTAACCTCCGAATGCTCCTACAGGGGACCGCGTAACGGCGACTGTCAAAAAGGCGCAGGACACTCGAATCGAAGGCGCTCGCCAGACCCAGGATGAGTAAAGCTCAACATCGCCGCATGCAGACACAACCGTGGATACGCCGCCAGCGCTTCGGGATGCGCATACAACCCATCACCCAACAACGGATGACCGATTGAAAGCATATGCACCCGCAACTGATGCGATCGCCCGGTAATCGGCGTCAATTCCACGCGGCAGTGGGTGTCGTAACGCTCCAGCACTTTCCAGAACGTTAGCGCGTGCTTGCCAAATTCGTGATCGACCACATGCCGCGGTTTGGTCGGCGGGTCGTAGCACAAGGGCAGATCGATACTGCCGCTGTCCAGCGCCGGTTGCCCCCAACACAGCGCGGTGTAGGACTTTTCAGTTTCGCGATCATGAAACTGCCGCGACAACTCGCGATGCGTGTCCGGATCGCGAGCCAGCAAAATGATGCCCGAAGTTTCCCAATCCAGCCGATGAACGATCCGCGCCTCGGGGTAGCCGTTTTCCTGCAGACGGGTAATCAGGCAGTCCTTGTTGTCGTCGGCACGACCTGGAACTGACAGCAGCAAGGTAGGTTTATCGACCACCAGAACGGCTTCGTCCTGATGAATGATGCGGATGTTCGACAACGGCATGTAACGGCCTCAAAACTTAAACGCTAGAAACGCTAACGGCGGTACCCGGCGCCGCTCCGAAAGGAAGGACGCTGGATACCGCCGCGAGCTACTGCCGGATCAACGATCTGGCAGGGTGATGTTGAGCTCGAGAATCGAACAGCTGCCCTGGTTTTCCAGGGCGACGTGCACTTGATCATTCTCGATGTTGACGTATTTACGGATCACTTCCACCAGCTCTTTTTGCAGAGCGGGCAGGTAATCCGGGGTGCTGCGTTGGCCGCGTTCGTGCGCCACGATGATCTGTAGACGCTCTTTCGCAACCGACGCGGTACTTACCTTTTTGCTGGCACGAAAGAAGTCAAAAATATTCATTAATTACCCCCGAACAGGCGTTCGAAAAATCCTTTTTTCTGTACGTCCAGGAAACGATGCTCTTTTTCCTTGCCCAGCAAGCGATCAACCGCATCGCTGTAGGCCTGGCCTGCGTCGCTTTGATCATCGAGGATCACTGGGACGCCCTGGTTGGAAGCTTTGAGCACCGCCTGGGATTCCGGAATCACGCCCAGCAGTGTTACCGCGAGGATTTCCTTGACGTCTTCGACGCCCAGCATCTCGCCCTTGCTTACGCGCTCAGGGTTGTAGCGGGTCAGCAGCAGGTGTTCTTTGATCGGGTCTTCGCCACGCTCGGCGCGACGGGATTTGCTGGCCAGCAGGCCCAGCATGCGGTCGGAGTCACGCACCGACGACACTTCAGGGTTGGTCACAACGATCGCTTCGTCAGCGAAGTACATCGCCAGGTGCGCGCCCGTTTCGATACCGGCCGGGGAGTCGCAGACGACGTACTCGAAAGTTTCCTTGAGTTCCATCAGGACTTTTTCGACGCCTTCTTTGGTCAGCGCGTCTTTGTCACGGGTCTGGCTGGCCGCCAGCACGTACAGGCCTTCGATCTTTTTGTCTTTGATCAACGCCTGTTGAAGATTGGCTTCGCCGTTGACCACGTTGACGAAGTCATAAACGACGCGGCGTTCACAACCCATGATCAGGTCGAGGTTACGCAGACCGACGTCGAAGTCGACGATGACTGTTTTGTGGCCGCGCAGTGCGAGCCCGGTACCGATAGCGGCGCTGGTGGTGGTCTTGCCCACACCACCCTTGCCGGATGTAACCACGAGAATCTTGGCCAAGGTGTTTCACCCCTAGAGGAAGAGGAACAATAAGTTCCTGAAGAGCCCCTCATGACGCAGCGATTGCGCGACGAATCAGAGTGGCTTTGAAAATGGCGCAGTATCCGTTAAAGACGGGTGATGTTCAACACGTCGCCGGACAGACTGACTTGAACTCCGGCACCCCACAGAGGATCTCTGCGCAGGTCTTCGGAAACCTTGTATTGACCGGCGATGGAAACCAGTTCTGCGACCATCTGCTGGCAGAAAATCCGTGCTTTGGTGTCGCCCTTGATGCCTGCCAATGCCCTGCCCCGCATAGGGCCATAGACATGGATGTTGCCATCGGCGAGAAGTTCCGCCCCAGGGCTTACCGACGAAATCACCACCAGATCCGAGCCTTGGGCGTAAATCTGCTGCCCGCCACGCACGGGGGCGGTGATGATTTTGGTCGGTTTGATCAACGGCTCAGGCGGCTTTTCGATGATGACCGGCTTCTTCTTCACTTCGCTTTCGATTTCAAGAGGCCGTTCACGGGCGCCTGATGGCGGCAGCACGGGCAAATCGATGGCGATGGCGGCGGCGATGTCTTCGATGCGGTTGGCGCGAATGGCCAGTGTGCGCAGACCGTGCTGGCGACACACGCGCATCAGCGCCGGCAGATCAATCGCGCCTTCGTTGGCAGGCAGCTTGTCCAGCGCCAGCACCAATGGGGTGTTGCTAAAGAAGTTAGGCGCCTGGGCGACTTTGGCCGCCAATTGACGGTCCAGCGCTTCCAGATTGTTGCGCGCCAGCTCCAGCACAGTGATGGCAAGCATGCTGCCCTTGAGCTGGAATACGTGATCCTGGTCTTGCGATTCGATTTGGCTCATGTCGGCATACAGCAGCTTGTCGCTAAAAGTGCCGAGACTTATAACGAGAACGCCCGCGAGTCGCAAGCGAGCCACTACCGTTCTTGCGCAACCCATTGTCCATAACGATGTAGAATGCCCGCCTTTGCCCTGACGGAAGCTGTAATGAATCGCCCGCGTTTTCGAGCTTATTTTCTTCACCCGCGCTTCTGGCCACTATGGTTGGGGCTGGGCCTGCTCTGGCTGACCGTGCAATTACCGTTTCGAGTTCTGCTGGTATTGGGCCGGGGGATTGGCGCGCTGATGTACCGTTTCGCGACCGACCGTCGAGTGATTGCCGCGCGCAACCTGGAGTTGTGTTTCCCGCACCTGTCCAAGGCCGAACGCAAGCGCTTGCTCAAGGAAAACTTCGCCTCCACCGGGATCGCGTTTTTCGAGATGGCCATGAGCTGGTGGTGGTCCAGAGAGCGACTGGCGCGTCTGGCGCACATCGAAGGCGCCGAGCATCTAAAGCAGGCGCATGAGAACGGCCAAGGCGTGATTCTCATGGCGCTCCATTTCACCACCCTGGAAATCGGCGCTGCCTTGTTGGGCCAGCGACATACCATCGACGGCATGTACCGCGAGCACAGAAACCCGCTTTTTGACTTCATTCAGCGTCGTGGCCGTGAGCGGCATAACCTCGATTCGCTGGCGGTGGAGCGTGAGGACGTGCGCGGCATGCTCAAGCTGCTGCGCGCCGGTCGTGGCATTTGGTACGCGCCGGATCAGGACTACGGCGCCAAGCAGAGCGTGTTCGTGCCGCTGTTCGGCATTCAGGCGGCCACGGTGACGGCCACCAGCAAGTTTGCCAAGCTAGGGCGCGCGCTGGTGGTGCCGTTCACTCAAGAGCGCCTGGCCGATGGCAGCGGCTATCGGCTGGTGGTTCATGCGCCGCTGCAGGATTTCCCTGGTGAGAGTGACGAGGCCGATTGCCTGCGGATCAATCAGTGGGTCGAAAAGGCTGTCACGGCGTGCCCGGAGCAGTATCTGTGGGCACATCGCCGTTTCAAAAGCCGCCCGCCGGGCGAGCCGAAGCTCTACCCTAAGCGATCATGACGAAGCTCTGTAGGAGCGAATTTATTCGCGAGGCGTTTTACCTGATGCACCGCATCCGTCGCCTCGCCAACAAGTTGGCTCCTACAGAAGCGTAGAAATCACGCGGTCAACCGATCATCCCGAAAATCGCGCAGCGCCTGTTCGATCTCTTCTCGGATGTTCATCACGAACGGGCCGTACTGCACGATCGGCTCGCCCAGCGGCTTGCCTGCGATCAACAACACCCGCGCGCCTGACTCGCTGCGCAGCTGCACTTCACCGCTTTCCGAGAGCCGCGCCATTCGCTTGGTCCCGAGCTTCTGCGGCTGGCCAGCCATTTCCAGTTCGCCTTCGTAGACATACAGCAGCACCCGATGCCCTTCAGGCACTTTCGGGCTGATGGCGCTGCCCGCAGGCATGTGAAAATCGAAATACAGCGGCTCGGTGTCGGGTCGCTGCACGGCGCCTGCTTGCTGAACCTGTCCGTCGTCGAATTGCCCGGCGATGACCACTACTTCGACGCCCCCTTGTGTGGTCAGGCGTGGAATGCGCTCTGGCTGGATGTCGTCGTAACCGGGATCACTCAATTTTGATTTGCCCGGCAGGTTCAGCCACAGCTGGAAACCGCGCATGGTGCCTTCTTCCTGCTCCGGCATTTCGCTGTGAATCACCCCGCGTGCCGCGGTCATCCACTGCACGCCACCGCCTTGCAGCAGACCGACGTTACCCATGTGGTCTTCATGGCGCATGCGGCCTTCAAGCATGTAGGTTACGGTTTCAAAGCCGCGATGGGGATGCGCCGGGAAACCTGCGATGTAGTCGTCAGGCTTGTCGGACCCGAACTCGTCGAGCATCAGAAACGGATCGAACTGCTCCACGCCTGGCCCGCCGAACACGCGGGTCAGCTGGACACCGGCGCCATCGGAAGTTGGCTGGCCCGCCTGGATCGACAGCACTTTGCGTAGTTGAGTCATGGAAAGGCAACTCCTGAGCAGGATTTGAATGGTGGTTATGCTATGCCTGTTCAGGCGCTCGATGGGTGGGTTTTTTGCGGGGGATTGATCGGTGGATTAGATACGTCGAGCCTTCATTTGGGGTTTCCGGGATAGTTATTTTCTGTAGGAGCGAACTTGTTCGCGAGAATTTTCCAGACCGACCGCGTATTTCCTCTCGCCAACAAGTTGGCTCCTACAGAAATCGTTCACCCACAAAAAACGGCCCATCATGGGGCCGTTTTTTTCAAGCGATTCCCTTACTCGGAAATCTGCAGCTTGCGTGCTTCGGTGTAGACGTAACGCACCTTTTCATACTCGAACGGCGAGTTCATCTGGCCGTAACGGAAGCTGGTGGTGTAGCGGCGATCGATCGCCCGCAGCAGGTAGATTTCCGGATGGTCTTCGCTGACTTGCGAGACGTTCAGGAAGTTGATCTGCGATTCGGCCGTAAAGTCGAACACCAGCCCACCCGTATCGCGGAAGTTCGAAGGCCCAAGGATCGGCAGCACGAAGTACGGACCGGCCGGGACGCCATAGAAGCCCAGCGTCTGACCGAAGTCCTCGCTCTGGCGTGGCAGGCCCATCATCGTTGCCGGGTCCCACAAACCAGCGATGCCGATGGTGGTGTTCAGCAACAGACGACCGGTGGTTTCCATCGAGCGCTTGCCTTTGAACTGCAGCAGACTGTTCACCAGGTTGGGAATGTCACCCAGGTTGCTGAAGAAGTTACTGACGCCGGTGCGCAGGAAGCTTGGGGTGATGTACTTGTAGCCGTCGACCACGGGCAGAAACACCCACTCATCGAAGCGGTAGTTGAAGTGGTAGACACGACGGTTCCAGGATTCCAGCGGGTCGTACACGTTCAGCGCGTTAAGCGTGGCGCGTTCGAATTCCCGTTGATCAAGCCCCGGGTTGAATTTCAACGACTTCAACGGCTCGGTAAAGCCATCGGGGGTGTCGTTGCGACTGACCGGTGTCGCCTTTGAAACGATCGGCGCGTCGGCCGCGTGAACCATGCCTGCGCACAGCAGGGCAGCGAGGAGAAGCAGACGTTTAGCCACGGAAAAACTCCAGCATGGCGTCGGAGTTGACGCGGTAGTTCAGGTTGCCGCAATGACCGCCGTACGGGTAAACGGTCAGGCGATCGCCAAAGGTCTTGCGCAGGAAACCGAGGTCGCCAGGGCCGAGGATCACGTCATCGGCGTTGTGCATGACCGCGATCTTCTTGCTGGTGCTCAGGTAATCCTTCAGGGCGTACAGGCTCACCTGATCGACCAGTTGCAGCAGGCTGCCACCGTCGGTGCGGGCGCGCCACATCGGAATCACTTGTTCGGTCACGTAGCAATCGAAGTCGCATTGCAGCGCACGTTTGAGAAACGGCGTCAGGCTGGTGCCTTCGGTGATCGGGGTCTTGGGCGGCGTAATCAGCCCGCGACGGTTGATCAGGTCCGAGGTGAACGCAATGTCGGCTGCCGAGAAGCGGAACGAAGTGCCGATCAGCATCGCCATCTGCTCGTTGGACAAGTGCTGCTTGGACTGTTGGAAGTCATACAGCAGCGCATCGTTGAGGTCGATGTAGCCTTTCTGGCGGAAGTAACGGGTCAGCTTGGCCAGTACCAGTTCGTAGAACGTAGTGCTGTTATTGATGCCCTTGACGTCGGTCTGGACCATTTTGTCCAGGTTGCTGATCGAGGTGTACAGGTTGACCGGCGGGTTGATCAGCAGCACTTTTTTGAAATTGAAGCTGCGGCGGGTTTCGTCCAGATGGCTGACGAAAGCAGCATCGAGCGCACCCAGGCTATAACCGGTCAGGTAATAGTCGGTGATCTGCAGTTTGCTCTGCTGCGCGCGAACGGCCTGCATCACGCGATACAGGTCTTCGGCGTCTTCCTTGGTCACACCCGGCGTTGCGAAACGCGAAGCGGCGCTCATGAAGTCGTAGCTGGTTGGCGAAGACAACTGCACAACGTGGTAGCCCGCGCCGTAGTAAAGCTGTTTCAGGAATTCGTTTAGCGTGCTGTTGTAAGGCGCGCCGGTGCCTGCGATCAGAAAGATCAGCGGGGCGGGGTGGTCCTGTTTCGCCAGACGGTAGCGCAGTTTTTTCACGGCCCAGAAGTTGTCTGGCAGTGTGAATTCGCGTTCCGGGCGAAGGGTGAGGCTGTAATCGTCCTGATCGATGTCTGCGTCATCTGGCACTTTGGCGCGCAGATCAGGCGGGGTTGTGGCGATAGTCGCTTCGAACGGGTTGGTCAAAGGAAAGCCATAACTGGACGGGTCGACATCGACCGCCATCACGGACGCACTCAAAAAGAGGCCGCCCATCACGGCGGCGAAGCGTAGAAAACGAAGCATGACTAAATCCCTTGGGAAAGAAGTGCTGTTGGAATACCGCAGGCTATGACACGGGTGTAGTGCCAAAGTGCCGCTCTGGCAAGACAGATATATAAAGCTTTCGGGACAATACACGTTCTGGCGCTTTTGGCGTGCACGGTTGTGCTTTAAAACTTATCCGATTCAGCATTTTCCCGGCTCAAGATATGCTGTCGGCCGCTTTCTATCTTTCTGGAGTTTTCTGTGTCCCGTCGTCTGCCGCTCGTTGTGCTGTTTGTTGCCTTGGCTCTCTGGCTGGCTGTGAGCTATGGCTTGCGTTACGGGTTGATGGAAGACGTGCAATGGGTAGGCGTTTGCAGCGATGAAGCGCTCAAGTGGGAATGTCAGGTGCGCGCCAATCTTGGGCTGTTGATTCACTTTCAGGTGTTTGGCTGGGGGGCGTTGATTGCATCGGTGGTGGCGTTCGTCATCCCCCACCGAACCGGGCGTGTGCTGGCTTTTATCGCGCTGCTGCTGGGGATACTGGCGTTGGTGCTGTACACGGCAAGTCTGGCGGTGTTCGCGGTAGTGATTGCAGGGCTGAGGTTGGTGCGGGCGCGGTAAAACGCTACACGATTTGAATGTGGGAGCGGACCTGTCCGCGAATGCGGTTGTGCTGGCGATGCAGATGTGTGGGCTTACGACCTCTTCGCGGACAGGTCCGCTCCCACATGATCATCCTGCGACCGGCACCAAACCCCAGACAGCATAAAGGGGAGCCGAAGCTCCCCTTTAAATCGTTGCACGTGCTCTTTTTTTATTGTTTTAGGGCGGCCTGTTATTGTTTTTGGCGACCAGTCCCTTTACTGCTTCTTCAGTGATCCCCATACGGGATACAAGAGCAAACGTATTTTTTTGAGCGCTGACTTGCTTTGATGCCTTCGTTTATCGCGAGGTATCCAACCAGTTCGGGACGCTACCTGAGGGTAGTTTTATTGTTCTCTGTCCGGTTGCGGGGTCAACCCCCGGTAAAGCACATCCACTCCAAAAAAATCTGTTAGCTGCGTCTCTGTGCCGTTGTTCTTGTTATGTCAGAGCCGATTCATCTTATTTTTATTAGGTTGCCGCTTTTTATTCTTGTTATGCAGGAGATATAGCAGGGTGCGTGCCAACTTTTTCAAATCCTTTGAAATCAAGCAGTTGGCGATATCGAAAAAATTTTCGGCCTGCAGAGGACGGTTTTTTGTTTCCGTGTTACCCGCAAGTAAGGCCCCAACCCGGCAAGCGGTAACACAATGTATCCGTCGTTACGCACGTGCGGTTACACAGCCGTGACTTCGACGCGCACTGTCGCTGCAACTGGCAACGCTGCAGTGACCTGCAAACTGCGCCAGAGCGCCAACGTCATCAGCACGCTGACGAACGCCCAGCCCCAGGCCTGGGGATTGGCCAAACCTTCACGTATCAACTGCGGGACGATCCCTAATCCAATGATGCAGGCCAGCAATGTGATCTCTCGACGCGGCGCGGCAACCGGACGCCACAGATAGACCAGCGCCGGGAGCAAGAGTGTGGCGGTCGGGAAACTGCGATAGCGCGGGTCGAAAACCATCGCCAGCATCATCACGGCCGCCGCGAACCCTGCCGCGCACAGCCACCAGCCAGCGCGGGATTCGAACCAGTTGAAGGCCTTGCCGCGCCAACCTTTGCGCGCCGACAAGATCAGAGCCGCGTGCGCCATGACCAGCCCATTTAGCACGACCAGCAAAACCGCCCACACGTATTCGCCGGCGAAGCGGCTGGTCACGCGTGCCAGTTCACCCCATGTGCCGATGCAGCACGCTCCGATTGCGGCCATTAAAGGAAGGAGCAACGCACTGCGCGGCTGATCGACCCGCCCGCCGAAAACCAGCGTCAACACAGCGATGATACCGCTGACCATCAGCCAGAATGGCCAGTACGGCAGATTGGACACGGGACCGGCCAACACGCCCTTGTCCTGGCGATCGGCATCGAACAAGCCCCAATATCCGCCGACTGCGCCTTCGGCCGAGCGTTTCCACGGCTGGTCGAACGCTTCGATCAAGTTGTAGTGCCAACCATGTTGCTCGGCCATGGCCACAAAGCTGCGGATGAACTTTGCCTCATTGACTCGGCTCGGGAGTGCGGTTTCTCGCTGGCGGCCTTCGCTGGGCCAACCCGTTTCACCGATCAGAATGTCTTTGCCGGCGAAGCGGGCGCCGAATGTTTCGCGGATCTGCGCGACATGGGCCAGCGCTTCGTCGATACCTTTGGGGTCATCTTCCCAATACGGCAGCAGGTGGATCGTCAGGAAATCTACGGCCGGCGCGACTTCCGGGTATTGCAGCCAGTATTCCCAGACGTCGGCGTAGGTCACCGGTTGTTTGACCTGCGCTTTTACCTGACGGATCAACGTCGCCAGTTGCGCGCCGGTGAGCTCTTTGCGTAACAGCGCTTCGTTACCGACGATCACGGCGGTGACAACATCCGGATTGGCGTTGGCTTGTTCGATCAGCTCGCTCACTTCCTTGGCCGTGTCGACCGGGTTGCTGTTGACCCACGCGCCGAGCATCACCTTCAAGCCGTGCTTGCGTGCCAGGGCCGGAATCGCTTCCAGGCCCGTCATCGAATAGGTGCGGATGCATTCAAAGCGCGTGGCGAGCAATGCCAGATCGGCGTCCATGCGCTCGGGTCGCAGCTTGAAGGGTTGATCGAACGGCGATTGATCTTTATCGAATGGGGTGTAGGACGCGCATTGCAGCTTGTGCGTCGGCGTCGCTGCGTCCGGCAAAACCACCGGCTTGCCCAAGGCATACCAGTAGCCGCACAGGGCCAGAAGGGCGATCAGGCAAGCAAGCAAATAAAGGGCAACAGGGGAGCGGAAGGTGGCGGGCATGATCGGGCCGAAGTGGTGCGGGAGGCCGGCATATTAGCATTGGCAACGCTGCGCTGTAGGAGCGCGCTTGCCCGCGGAGAATCTTCCAGGCGAAGCAAATCTGTCGTCATAACCGGCGTTTCCGCGGGCAAGCGCGCTCCTACCGATGGCCCGTCTTCGTTTCCCATGCAATTTCCGTTCGGCCTCAGGCTGTTTTACGACTTGATTGTCGTTGATGGCTCAGTGATGTCGTTTCCCGATGGCTGAGTGTCGCTGACAGGAAAGGCAGTGGACCGGTGCAGGTTGATGATCAAGGCGTCAGCGCGATGAAGTTCATCGCACGGGCAAGCAGTTGAAGCGTTAAAGGCGCGTGACGCGCCAAATGTGGGCGCAGGTCGCGGTCTTAAAAAAACGTTAACGACGCCCGACGCCTTTCGGGTTCAGAACTACCGGGGAAGTAATGATGAAGATGCGCAAAATCCTGGGTGCGGGTGCCGTTCTGGCCCTTGCCATCAGTTCCACGCTGGCCCTTGCTGAAACTAAACCGGAGCTGAGTATCGGCTACGTTGACGGCTGGTCCGACAGTGTCGCGACCACTAACGTCGCCGCCGAAGTGATCAAAGAGAAACTGGGTTATCCGGTCAAGCTGCAAGCGGTCGCTGCCGGGATCATGTGGCAAGGCGTTGCCACCGGCAAACTGGACATGATTCTGTCCGCGTGGCTGCCAGTGACCCACGGTGAGTACTGGGCCAAGAACAAAGACAAGGTGGTCGACTACGGCCCGAACTTCAAGGACGCGAAGATCGGTCTGATCGTGCCTGAGTACGTGAAAGCCAATTCCCTGGAAGACCTTAAAACCGACGAGTCCTTCAAGAAGAAGATTGTCGGGATTGACGCCGGTTCAGGCGTGATGATCAAGACCGATCAGGCGATCAAGGATTACGGTCTGGACGGTTACAAACTTCAGGCGAGTTCCGGTGCCGGCATGATTGCCGAGCTGACCCGCGCTGAAAACAAGAAAGAATCCATCGCCGTTACCGGTTGGGTGCCGCACTGGATGTTCGCCAAGTGGAAACTCAAATTTCTTGAAGATCCAAAAGGCGTTTACGGTGCCGCTGAAACCGTGGACAGCATCGGTAGCCAGGACCTGGCCAAGAAAGCCCCGGACGTTGTGGACTTCCTGAAGAAATTCCAGTGGAGCTCCAAGGATGAAATCGGCGAAGTCATGCTCGCCATCCAGGACGGCGCCAAGCCGGAAGCCGCTGCAAAGGCCTGGATCGCTAAAAACCCGGATCGCGTAAAAGCGTGGACCGGTAAGTAAGCTGCTTTAAATACCCGCTTCATCAAAGACCGCCCCGTCTCACGACCGGGCGGTTTTTTTTGTGCCTTGTACAAGCTGGTGGAGCGAGGCTTGCCCGCGAAGCTGACGACGCGGTGTGTCAGGCGAATCGGGTTTTCAGCTTCGCGGGCAAGCCTCGCTCCAACGGATACCCGCAGGCCTTCCAGCAACTCCAAAGTGCGTATTGCCTGATCTACGACTAATGTCGTTCTAATACTAAGGTCGTCTGGAGTGCCGCCCAGAGCCGACTACAGTGCAATACGTGACATCTCATCTGTGCTGCGAGGACAAAAACAATGAACGACAGCATTTACCTCTCGATTCAAAACAGCCCGCGTTTCAAGGAGCTGGTGTCGAAGCGAGAAAAATTCGCCTGGATTCTCTCGGCGATCATGCTTGGGCTTTACGCCGCATTCATCCTACTGATTGCGTATGGGCCTCATATACTGGGCGCCAAACTCAGCCCTACATCAACCATCACCTGGGGCATGCCGATCGGCGTGGGATTGATTCTTTCCGCGTTCATCCTGACGGCCATCTATGTTCGTCGTGCCAACGGCGAGTTCGATGACCTGAACAACGCGATCCTGAAGGAGGCACAGCAATGATCCGGCGCCTATTTGCGGCCCTTGGCCTTGCTGCTTTCGCCCCGACCCTTTGGGCGGCAGAGGCGCTCACGGGCGCTGTGCAGAAACAACCGCTGAATATATCGGCAATCATCATGTTCGTGGTGTTCGTCGCCTTCACCCTGTGCATCACGTACTGGGCGTCGAAAAAGAACAAAACCGCATCGGACTACTACTCGGCAGGCGGCAAGATCACCGGTTTCCAGAACGGCCTGGCCATCGCCGGTGACTACATGTCAGCGGCATCCTTCCTCGGTATTTCCGCGCTGGTCTACACCTCCGGCTACGACGGCCTGATCTACTCGATCGGTTTCCTCGTCGGCTGGCCGATCATCCTGTTCCTGATCGCCGAGCGCCTGCGTAACCTGGGCAAGTACACCTTCGCTGACGTGGCGTCCTATCGCCTCAAGCAGAAGGAAATCCGCACCTTGTCCGCCTGCGGTTCGCTGGTGGTGGTGGCGTTCTACCTGATCGCGCAAATGGTCGGTGCCGGCAAACTGATTCAGTTGCTGTTCGGTCTGGACTACGCGGTGGCGGTGGTACTCGTCGGTATCCTGATGTGCCTCTATGTGTTGTTCGGCGGCATGCTGGCAACCACTTGGGTACAGATCATCAAGGCGGTGATGCTGTTGTCCGGCGCGTCGTTCATGGCACTGATGGTCATGAAACACGTCAACTTCGACTTCAACACGCTTTTCTCCGAGGCGATCAAGGTTCACCCCAAAGGTGAAGCGATCATGAGCCCGGGCGGCCTGGTGAAAGATCCGATCTCCGCCTTCTCGCTGGGTCTGGCACTGATGTTCGGTACCGCTGGCCTGCCGCACATCCTGATGCGCTTCTTCACCGTGAGTGATGCAAAAGAAGCTCGCAAGTCGGTGCTCTACGCTACTGGCTTCATCGGTTACTTCTACATCCTGACCTTCATCATCGGTTTCGGCGCGATCCTGCTGGTCAGCACTAACCCTGCATTCAAGGACGCGGCGGGAGCGTTGCTCGGCGGTAACAACATGGCAGCGGTTCACCTGGCCGATGCGGTCGGTGGCAGTCTGTTCCTGGGCTTCATCTCGGCGGTGGCGTTCGCGACCATCCTGGCGGTAGTTGCCGGTCTGACCCTGGCCGGTGCTTCGGCGGTGTCCCACGACCTGTATGCCAGTGTGATCAAGAAAGGCAAAGCCAACGAGAAAGACGAAATCCGTGTATCGAAGTACACCACGGTTGCGTTGGCCGTCGTGGCAATCCTTCTGGGTATCGCCTTTGAAAGCCAGAACATCGCGTTCATGGTGGGCCTGGCGTTCTCCATCGCGGCCAGCTGCAACTTCCCTGTGTTGTTGCTTTCGATGTACTGGAAAAACCTGACCACCCGTGGCGCCATGATCGGCGGCTGGATGGGCTTGATCAGCGCGGTCGTGCTGATGATTCTCGGCCCGACCATCTGGGTGCAGATCCTGCATCACGAGAAGGCGATCTTCCCGTACGAGTACCCGGCGCTGTTTTCTATCGCTATCGCGTTTATCGGTATCTGGTTCTTCTCGATCACTGACAAGTCGAAAGCGGCCGAGGGCGAACGTGCCTTGTTCTTCCCGCAGTTCGTACGCTCGCAGACTGGCCTGGGTGCCAGCGGCGCGGTGTCGCATTGATGTGAAGTAACACGCAAGACAAAACGCCCCGACCTTGTGTCGGGGCGTTTTTGTTTGTGAGTCCCTGTAGGAGCGAACTTGTTCGCGAGACGGTAGGCCTGACACACCGCAGCGTCTGGCTCGCCAACAAGTTGGCTCCTACAGAGGCAGCGGCTGGCCTGACACACCGCAGCGTCTGGCTCGCCAACAAGTTGGCTCCTACAGAGGCAGCGGCTGGCCTGACACACCGCAG
>NZ_JBSKHT010000007.1:137888-187750 GCF_057128745.1 Pseudomonas rosaeacicularis | reverse complement strand
GGCCTGACACACCGCAGCGTCTGGCTCGCCAACAAGTTGGCTCCTACAGAGGCAGCGGCTGGCCTGACACACCGCAGCGTCTGGCTCGCCAACAAGTTGGCTCCTACAGAGGCAGCGGTAGGCCTTACACACCGCAGCGTCTGGCTCGCCAACAAGTTGGCTCCTACAGAGGCAGCAGCTGGCCTGACACAACGCAGCGTCTGGCTCGCCAACAAGTTGGCTCCTACAGAGGCAGCGGCTG
The DNA here is from genome assembly GCF_057128745.1 of Pseudomonas rosaeacicularis. Lineage (NCBI taxonomy): Bacteria > Pseudomonadati > Pseudomonadota > Gammaproteobacteria > Pseudomonadales > Pseudomonadaceae > Pseudomonas > Pseudomonas rosaeacicularis. Next base: position 187,509 of record NZ_JBSKHT010000007.1, on the reverse strand, counting down.
GCCTGACACACCGCAGCGTCTGGCTCGCCAACAAGTTGGCTCCTACAGAGGCAGCGGCTGGCCTGACACACCGCGTCGTCCGGCTCGCCAACAAGTTGGCTCCTACAGAGGCAGTGGCGTGCCTGACACACCGATACGGGATGGGAGAACGTTTGCTTAGCCCTCGATAAACACCTTCAGCGGCGGCTCGTGCATCAAGAAGTTCTGGTGCGAGATGTTCCAGGCGTAGGCCCCCGCCAGGGTGAACACCAACAGATCACCTATGGCCAACTGCGCCACCGGTTGTTGCCGGGCCAGTACATCCTTGGGCGTGCATAACTGCCCCACCAGCGTGACCCGTTGATCGCTGATCTGCGCCGCACTGTCGCCGCGCACCACCGTGAACGGATGATCGTGGCCTTGGGCGGCGGGCGTGCGGAAGTGATGCGTCCCACCGCGTCCAATCGCGAAGAACTCACCGTGGCTGCTCTTGATGTCCAGCACCTGCATGACGTAGTAGCCGCAGGCCGCGCTGATAAACCGCCCGATCTCGAAACGCACGCGGGTCGCGCCCATTCCGTATTCGTCGATCAGTTGGTCCAGACCCTGACAAAACCTCGCCCAATCGAAAGACTGCGCCACGTCCTGGTAATTGATGCCCATCCCACCGCCGACATTCAGCACCGGCAGTTGCAGGTCGTGATCGGCGCACAGCTGGCGGAAAGTCAGGAAATAGCTGCGAATCAACTCAAGGTGTGCATCGACATCCAGCTGATGAGACAGCAAATGAAAATGCAGCCCTTTGAGCTCCAGCGACGGCTCTTCGCGCAGCACTGTCAGCGCGCTGGCCAGACCGTCTTCATCCAGGCCGAACGGCGTGGGTTTGCCGCCCATGACCAACCGGCTCTGCGGCACCTGCGCCAGCTTCAGGTTGAGCCGCAGCATCACCGGCGCTCGCACCCCACGTTCACCGGCAATGCGCGCCAGACTTCGCAACTCGTTCACGCTTTCTACATGGAAAGCCGAAATCCGATACTCCATGGCGACCTCAAGCTCATGGTCGAGCTTGCCGGGGCCTCCAAAGATCAGTGGCTGGTCCGGGCATTGATCGTGCAGCCACTTGAGTTCACCGCCGGACGCGGCTTCGAAACCGTCGACCCACGGCGCCAGGGTTTTCAGCACTGGGGCTTCCGGGTTGGCCTTGGCGGCGTAGAACAATTCGCAGTTTGCAGGCAGCACCTGCCGCATCGTCTTGATGTGCTGCTCAAGGGCGGACAGGTCGTAGAGATAGGCGCAAAGCGGCGTTTGCTGTTGTGCCTTCAGTTGTTCGAGGCGTTGCGTGACAGAGGCAGGCAGGTTCATGCGCGCATCCTCTTTGCCGTGATTGCCAGCGGGCTGGGCAGGGAGGTGTAACCGGCGTCGCGGTCGGCGCGTTTCATCAGTCGCGTCATGAAGTTTTCCTTGCTCGGGAACGGCGCGCCAGCGCACAGCTCACGCAGTTCTGGCGGTTGGCCGAGACGAACGGCTTGCGCCTGCAACAGCGCTGCAATGCTCGCCCACAGTTGTCGTTCCAGCGAGGCGCTGCCGTTGGCCAGATGGAAGATGGCTTCGCCCAGATTATTCACCAGTGCGCAGTAGCCCACTCGTTGCCAGGCCTTGTCGGCGCTGTAGTACACCGAGCTGCGAGTGCGTTCATCCAGCGCGATCAAACGCTTGGCGGGCCAGATTTCCGGGACGAGCTTGGTGCCTTCCAGGTCGCGAATCCACACGTGGGTCGGTAGCCCGTCTTCAGCGAAGCCGATCACCGTGTTCTGCAAATGCGGCTCCAGCACCACGCCCTGACGGAATAGGCAATACAGCACGCCGCCGAGCATTTGACTGGCGTAGGCGTCCAGCCAGTTCAGCGTGGCCTGCTCGAGACTCAGGCCCGCGTTGTCTGCGTAACGCTGGACGTGTTGGCTGCAAACGCTTGTGCCCTGCTGATCCCAAGTGAACAGCGCCATGGCCACCTGGGGCTGGTATCGCTCGCGGTCAGCGACGGGCAGGTTTTCCCGGTACACGATGCCGAAACACTCGGTGACCTCCCGCGCCTCGTCCAGCGTACCCAGCGCGCTGAGGTCCAGGCTGGTGGCGCTGGGTTCGGCCATTAATTTGAAGCCCGGTTGTTCGGTCTCAAGCTCGGTCATGATCGGCGCGAGCAGACGGGTCAGCGCCACCGCGCTGTCCAGTTCATACCAGGCGTTCTTGCGCACGCAATTGGTCAGGCGCACGTGCATGGAGAACTTCATGAAATACGCCAGTTGCGGGTGGTACAGCGTGCGCACCGAAGACGTTGGGTACATCGGCTGGCCCAGCGGACCGAGGTACTCGATCAAGCCTTGTTCCTGCGCGCGGCGCACCAGTGGATCGGCGAGCACGCGAGCGACTTCCCACGGGTGGCAGGGATAAGCATCGTCGCGTCCCGAGAGCTGACGCAAAGACGCGCGTGGGTCGTTGCCCTGATGACGAATCAGCGCCGGATCGACCTTGAACCAGTGCAACTGAAAACGCGCACCGACTTCCGGCGAGCAGGCCAGCAAATCCTCATGAGAAATGCCCTCCCGCGATTTGGGCGTCGGATGCAGGGCATGCCCCCACAATTGATGTTGCTCGGAGGACAGCAGGCTGTCTGTGGATTCGTTGGCCGGACGCGCATGGCGCAAAAAAGTCCGGGTGATGTGCAGGCTGTTGGCGACTTGCTCCAGCATTTCACCTACCCGCTCGGCGCCGCTCAATGGCGTGCACAGCAGGCGCGCCAGATCCTCGGCGTCCAGTGGGCGCCAACTCTGATTGTTGCCTTTGAAATATGGCGCGCTGATGTAGTGGCAGCGACCCAACAGACTGGCGCGATCGATGCGTACGACCAGCCGACCAGCCGGCAGCCGAATGCTGATGCAGCGGCCATGGGCCTGGCGCAGGCTCATCGGCAGATCTGGCGTCTGATCGTCCAGGCTGGCTTCGTTGCGGGGCAGTGCGTACTCGCGCAGATAACAATTGAGCAGGCATTCGATGGCGTGGCGCTGGGCTTCGCCATCCAGTGCGCGGTCTTGCAGGGACAGGGTATTCAGAGTGAGTGTCATGCTGGAATCTCCCGGGCAGTTATCAAAAGAGGGCGCGCCAGCAGCAGGGCCGCCATGGCCGCAAGGCACGCAACGAGGAAAGGTGACGCGATGCCGCAGGTCTGGCTGACCAGCGCGGCGCTGACACCGGCAGCGGTACCGGCCCATTTGCCGCTGGAATCGAACCAGCCGAACATCCGGCCGGAACTGCCTCGGCGGCTGCGCTGGCTCAGGCAGCGATGCAGCCCGACAAAACCGAGCAACATGCCCGCACCGCTGAGCAGGCGCAGAACGAACAGCGAGTCGGCCTGAGCACTCCAGAACTGCAGCCCGTTGCTGATCGCCAGCAGCGCAAGCCCCGGCAGCAGCAGATTGCCCTGATGCTTCTGAACCCAAGGCAGTGCGAGCAGATAAACCAGATGCGGCAGGCTGTAGAGCAGGCCAATCAATGTGTCGTTGGCGATACCCAGGTGTTCGCCGAAGGGCACGAAGTAGGGGAAGGTCACGACCATCGAAAAGCTGAACAGAAACTGCACCGCCAAGAGCCGCGGCATGTCTTGGGGAAGCTCGCCGAGGGCTGCGGCTTTCTTGCCGTTCAGGGCGTGTTTCGGTGTGTCATCCGGCAGTGCCAGAATCAGCACGAACGCCAGCAGTGGCAGCCACGCCAGATAGCTGTACAAACTCAACCCCAAGCCATGTGAGGTCAGCAGACCGAGCAAAATCGGGCCGCTGATCATTGCCAGTCGCGCCGAATACTGCGTCCAGTTGAGAGCGCGAGACAGATCGCCGTCCTTGAGCTGAGTTGAAAGGTAGGCGTTGGACGCCGCCATCGCGCCGCCGAACGTGCCCTGAATGATCAACGCCACAACGAACACCGTCAGATTGGGGCTGAACCCTGCCAGCAGGAAACCTGCGAACAGACCGGCGTGAGCACGCAGCAACGACAGACGACAACCGTTGCGATCAGCCCAGCGCCCCCAGACCGGCGCGGCCAGCGCCGTACACAAAGTCGGCAGCACGAACAGCACGCCGATGGCCCAGCCGGGTGTGTCGGGTGCCAGATCGGCCAGGATGCGCGGCAGGTAAATAGGGATACCCAGCGCAGTAAACGCCGACAGGTAATGCCCCAGCAAAACGCTGGTAATCAGACGCCGCTGCATGGCGCGTCCTCCAGCAGGAAGTTCGCCGCGCTGTAGCCGTAGAACTTGTTGATATCACTGGCACCGGAATGCGCTTTGCTGAACAGGCTGCCAGCGCTGAGCAGGTATTTGACGGGCAGTTTCGGGCTGTCCAGCAACCAACGGCGAGCATCGTCGCAGTCGATGCCTGAGGCTTCCAGTTGCAGGAGGCAACTGTTGAATCGCTGGCGCAACGTTCTGTACAGATCGGTTTGCGACGCCAGACCCGCAGCAGCGATCGCCTCCAGGATCGCCACGATGTTCAGCTGCAAGGTGATGGTGCAGAACATCTCGGCCAGCGGCTGGCTGCTGTCCACGCGAATGCGCTCGTCGTGCAACGCCCTCGGCAAATCGGCAAGATCGGGGCAGGCCTTAGCGAAGCGTTGCGGCCACAGGCGGGCGGCATCGTTGTCCTTCATCAGCAAGCGCAGGGGCTGACCCTGCTCGAACATCAATACGGCGTTCTGCTGGTTGGCCTCCAGCGCAATGCCGTAGCGCAGCCACAGCCGAAGATGAGTCTGCAGCAGCACATCTAGATACTCGTCGAGCCAGGTTTGCAGCGATCCCCCATAAAAGTGTTCCACCAGTTGCTCGACGAGCAGCCGGCCATCGGCGAGCGGGCTGGCCAGCGCTGCGACGGGCACCAGCGTGGTGTTCTCCAGACCGGTCGGGTAGCGCCGCACGATGTACGCCAGGTGGCGACTGTCTGCAGCATGCCCGCCGTGTTTTTCATCAACGTGCACATAGCGTTTACCCAGCTGCGGGTCGCGCTCGGCCAGCGTTTGAAGGGTGGTCTGGAACCAATGCCCGTCATACAGCGTGCTCGGTTTTATCAGGCGCAGATTGCGCGCGCCCAAGGTGCTGACCAGCAACGGCAGTTTGATGTGCCATTGAGGATGATCGCTGCAAACCACCGTGCGCACTGACAGTGTCGGCTCCACGAGCATGGCAGTGCGTGGCGCCTTTAGCGTGCCGTCGGGCAGCCCGTAGTGCGCAAGAGCGCTCCAGGTCAGCGGGTGCACGGGCAGTAATGAGTGGCTGTTTTGCAGCGTCGGCAACAAACCTACGTCCGCAAAGTCCGGCCAGTGCGCAGGCTGTGGGCTGGTCAGGGTCAGGGCGTCCTTGGGAATCGCCAGCCAGTTGAGCTCAAAGCGGGGCGCAAACTCTGGCGCGTAGCCTGTCAGCGCTGCGCTATCGAAGCCGCTTTTGGCCCGGGCCGTCGGGTAGAACGGGTGATCGAGATAGCTCGCCAACTGATCGATTTTGAGCAGCCGCTGCGACCAGTGCGCAAGGTTGGGTACATCGGCCAGCGCCGCGCAGTGTTGGCGATACGCTTGATTACACAGGGTCCGGTGTTCGGTCGCGCAGTCGGCTTCTTTCAGGTACGCCGCGAACAGGCCCAGACTTTCTTCGTCCAGGCCATGGCTCAGATGCTCCAGCCAAAGGCGATAACCTCGCTGAACCTCAGGTTTGTTGTCGGGCGATATCTTGAGCCAAGTGTCGCCGGCGCCGGTCCAGTCCTGCAGCGGATAGGCTTTGCTCACCGGCAACCACAGCTCATCGATGCCCAAATGGGCAATGCGCAGCCAATGGGCGTGCGGCTGACCGGGTAACAACGGCTTCAGGTGTTCGGGCAGCGGGCCGAGCTGTCCTTTGCTGACGATCCCCCGGATGTCTTCGCGCAGGCAGCAATCGATGATGCGCCGAGTAATGAACGCCTGATCGGCGTGCTCTGGATGCAGGCTCATGCGACGACCCACTTCAGGTCGTTGAGTGTCTCATTCAGTTGGTTTTCCAGGCTGGCGTCATCCGGTGCGATCAAGCGCAGCACGCCGACGTAGTCCTTGTTGGAGTGGCTGATGGTGAGGGTGTCGCCCGCGTTGTGCAGCGCGCGGTAATCCCACCAGTGGCCGTCACGTTCCAGATTGAAGCTGGCGGCGGCCTGATCCAGACGACCCGAGCGATCGGCAACCAGGTAATGAACGGCTGCTTTTGCGTGTGCCGGTTGCGCGTCCACCAGAGGCTCGCCCAGGTGCAGCGCAATGATTCGGTCAAACCAGCCTTGTGGCAGCAACCGATCCAGCAGGAACTCACGACCGTCGCCGATGCTGCGATAGTTGATTTCCACCAGCACCGGGCCGTCAGCCGTCAGGATGAATTCGCTGTGGCAGACGCCGAAGTTGATGCCGAACGCGGCGACTTGGGCCAGGGCGACGGCGCGTTGTGAGCGGCTGAGCTGGCCGTTCCAGCGCGCGGCGAGTTCAACGAAATAGGGCGGCGGCGACAGTGTCACGTCAAAGCCGCCGACGGCTTGAAAACTGCGTCCGTCGCCCAGGGTTTCAAGGGTGAACAACGAGCCTTCCATGTACGCCTCAAGCAGCAGCGCCCGGTCCGGTTGTTGCTGCCAGAACTGCTCGCAGTAGGCGCTCAGCTCGGCAGCGTTGTAGCAAAGTTTCACGTCCAGACTGGCAACACCCTCACGGGGTTTGGCCACAATCGGCCAGGGCGCGTCGCTCGGCAGTTCGGCGTTGGCTGTCAGCACCTGAAACCAAGGGCCGGGCAACCCCAGGCGTTGCATGCGCTCACGCATGGCCGCTTTGTTTTTTGCCGCATGGCACAACTGCCAGTCCTTGCCCGCACATTCAAACGCCTGAGCCACGATCGCCGTCGCGGTCTGCAGGTGGTCGCTGTTGGAAAACACCGCAGCCGGTTGCACGCCTTGTCCATTGAGCGTCTCGATCACGGCCAGCGGATTGAACACATCGCACTCGATCACCTGCAGGTCTTGCGGTGAGATGGACGACGTTGAAAGCAGGCGCCGATGTTCCTGGGCATGATCGGTAATGATCAGGATCTTCAGACCGCGCCTGAGCGCAGCAGGCAGAAAACCTTCGGTGATGGCGGGGTGAGCGACGTGGGCGAGGATGACGAATGGACGTTGCATGGCAGTTTCCCGGGGGCAGCAGTTGCCCGTCCCTGAGGATCGGGCAACTGGTTTACAGGAGCGCAAATGCGCGATTTAGAAGCGGTAGTTGACGCCTAAGGTGAGCGAGCGCTCTGGCGCGGGTTGACGACCCCAAGGGCTGGTGTCGATGCCGCGGAAGTAGTATTCGCGATTGAACAGGTTGCTGATGCCGGCCGACGCGGTCAGGACGCTCTTGTCTGCCAGTTTGAATTCACGGGCAATGGCGGTGTTCCAGACCCAATACGCGGGCAGTCTGCCCACGCTGGCAGTGGCGTCTTCATCGCCGGAGTTGGCGGCATCGGTGTAGGCGCTGCTGACGTACAGGCCATCGAGGTTGTAGGTCCAGTGCTCGGCAAACCGATAGCGGCCGTCAACCGTGAACTGATTGCGCGAGGAGTACGGCACTTCGTTGTCTTTGTACGTGCCCTTGCGTTGTTTGGCGTCGAGGTACGCGTAGCTGGCGTGCAGCTCCAGGTCGCGTAGGGCTTGCGGGGTCCAGAAGATTTCGGTTTCAAAACCCTGATGACGGGTGCTGCCGATGTTGTCGAAGCGATCGGTCGTGGCGTTGTAGACGATCTGGTCATCGAAATCGATGCGGTACAGATCGAAGTCCACGCGCAGACCGTCCCATGGGGTGTAGCGCACGCCGGTCTCGTAGTTCCACGCAAGCTCGGCACCGACATCGCCTTCCTTGACGATCTGCGTGACTTGCGGCGGGCGCAGGGACTTCTGCGCGTTGCCGTAGACATACCAGGCGTCGGTCGCCTGATAACCTACGGTCAGCCCCGGCAGCCACTCTTCGGATTTGTTCTCGCGATTGAATCCGGTGATGCCGTCGCTGTAGTCCATGCGCGCGTTTTCGTAGCGCACGCCGGGCGTGATGGTCAGGCGATGATCCATCAGGCTGATGGCGTTGCTGAGGTAGAACGCGCGGGCGTCGTCGTCGAATTTCCAGTCCCGGAACGGCGTGGTGTTACCGGTGGCCAGGCTCTGACGGTTGACCTTGTAGTCGATGTCTTCGCTGACATAACGAGCGCCCAGCAGCCAGGTTTGCCCGACGGTATCGCCGTCGACGGTCGCACTGATGCGCGGTTCGGTGCCCCACACTTTGAAGTCCCGCGGGCCATCCTGTTTGGTCACCGAGGCGCCGTCCGGAGTAAACGGCAGGCCGACCACGAAATTGCGATAGCTGTCGTGGGCGAAGTTGGTCCAGCTGACTTCCACCGAGTCAAACGGCCCCATAGCGCCAAGACGTTGGGTGTAAGTGCCCCAGACGCGATTGGTGTCGCCTTCGAAGCGGTCCAGTGGCCGGGTCGATTGCCGTGAATCGTGTTTGTAATCCTGCACGCTGAGTGCGCCCGCCAGGTCCATGTCCGCCTTGTAGCGCTGGACACCGAAGCTCAGGTCGCGGTCCTCGTCGATGTTCCACTGGCCACGCAGACGGTAGTTCTGCACGTCGGTGTCGGAATGCTCGCGAGCGGATTCACCGCTCAGGGTGTTGAGGTCCAGTTGCAGGCCGAAGTTTTCAGTCAGATAGCCACCGGTGCCCAGGTAGCTGTCCCACAGCTGGCGACCGCCCGCGTTGAAGGTGGTCTTTTCCTGCAGGGTGGTTTCCCACTTGTGAGGAATGGGCTTACTGATGAAGTTGATCACACCGCCAACGTTGTTTGGACCGTATTGCACCGCTGCGCCTCCGCGCACGATATCGATGCGATCGACCGTCGCCATGGTCATCGGGAACAGCGAAAGGCCGGTCTGACCGTATGGCGCCAGCGCCAGTGGAATGCCATCGGACAAGGCTTGAATCCGGCCACTGCGGCTCTCGTACAAGCCCCGTACTGAAATCTGCGGCAAGGCGCCGGTGCCGGTTTCGTCGAAGATCTTCACGCCCGGCACCCGCTGCAATGCGTCGTCCAGGCCTCGCGCGCTGGCTTTTTGCAGTTCGCTGGAGTCGACCACGCTGCGGCTGCCGGCGTAGGTGCGCACCTCCTGATCGCTGGCACGTCCAAGCACGTCGCCTTGAATCGTGATGGGGGCCAGCGTGACATCGTTGGCAGCGCCGCCGGACAACTCCAGCGGCTGATCGGCGCCCATGGCGCTGTGGCAAATACCCAGTGTCAAAAAGCTCAGTGAAAAGCGCAGTGACAGGGGTGTTTTCATCATTCTTGTTTTCATAGCGGATGCGTTGGCTCGTTATTGCTGTTGGAGAGAGAGTGCAAGCGGGTTTTCAACGCGTTGAACAGCAAACCCCGGTCTTCACCCGCCAGAAAACTGCGGACCCCGCGAGCACGCCAGACCGCGTTCTGTTCGGGCGTGCGTGGATTGGCGCAGAAAGGCAGATCGGCAGCGCGGCAGGCATCAGCCATGTCTTGCAGCGCTTGCCAGACGTGTTCGTTGAGCGGGTCAGGGCCAAGACCCAGATCGAGGGACAGATCCAGCGCGCCCTCCATGATCATCCCGACGCCAGGCAGGCGCAGGATTTCGCCCAGCGCCTGAACGCCGGCGCGGCTTTCGATCATGGGAATGATGGGGGTCTGACGGTTGGCAAGATCGATGTATTCGGTCAGTGACAACTGTCCGAATCCGGTGATGCGTCCGCCAGTGATTCCGCGTTTTCCAACGGGCGGAAAGAAAGCGGCGTCGATGGCGCGTTGAACCTGCGTCGCGCTTTCGGCGCGTGAGAGGACAATGGCTTCGATGCCGGCGTCCAGTGCTCTGCCGATGAGTTTTTCATCGACCTGGGGTATGCGCAGCCAAGGCGAAATTCCGGCGGCTTCGCAGGCCCGAACACAGTGCATGATGTCTTCTTCGGAGCGCAGCAGGTGCTCCACATCGAGGATCACGAAGTCGTAGCCTGCGAACGCGATCATTTCGCAGAGCAGTGGCGACGGCAACGAATTGAGTAAGCCGTAGACGTTTTTCCCTTCATGCAACCGGGCAAAAACGGGAGAGTTTCTTATCACTGACACAGATCCCTATGGTCGGATTCGGCGCCAATGATAATCATTCTTGAATGTAAGTAAATGTTTTTTCTGTTACCCAATGGTGGCGCTGATGATGGCTTCGGCCAGCGAACCTCACGCGATTACCGGGAAGGGGTAGTCTGTTTGCCGCATCCTGCTGACAAGGCAGCCCAGATTCCAGGCATAAAAAAACCCCGCCACGTGGCGAGGTTTTTTTCAGGTGTTGCCGGCGGTCATATCCTGCCGAGCAATACCAGAATCAGCAGAATCACCAGGATGGTGCCGATGATGCCCGACGGGCCATAACCCCAACTTCTGGAGTGTGGGAATACTGGCAGACCGCCGACTAGCAGCAAGATCAGGATGATGATAAGAATTGTGCCGATGCCCATGTCGTGAGTTCCTTCTTTTGCACTTGGTAGATAGCGATACGTGCAAACTTTCCGCGAATACTGCTAAAAGTTTTGCCGCCTGAAACATCCGACTCTGCGCGTTCGAGAAAAGTTCTTAACGGTTGAAATAAAAATTAACATTCTATAAATATCGAACAAAATCATATGCTTGCAACTAGATTGCCATGACGGAAATATCAAATTATCGCTGCTTTAAACTGCAACTTACTGCGGTTTCCAGCGGAACTAAAAAATCGGCCACGGGTCCGGTCTGGCCACAAATAGGTAGCACGCTATGAGTTATCGTCTGGCCGCTGACACTGTGGTCGTGTTCCATCTTCTATTTATAGTGTTTGTCATGTTCGGCGGACTTTTCGCGCTGCGCTGGAAATGGCTGATCGTACTTCATCTACCCGCCATGGCGTGGGGGATGAGCGTGGAGTTTTTGCATCTCTACTGCCCGCTGACGCCGCTGGAAAATCTGCTGCGAAACAGGGCCGGCGAGAGCGGATACTCCGGTGGCTTCATTGAGCATTATCTGATTGCGCTGATCTACCCGGTGGGCCTGACGCCAGCCATTCAAGTGTGGTTGGGCGCGAGTGTGCTGTTGGTCAATCTGCTGGTTTACGGCGTGTTGCTCAGGCGTTGGAAACGTCATCGGGTGGGTAGCTGAGCCTTCGGTTTGCCTTGCATATTCAGCGGGCTGATGGATGCGTTGTAGGACAATCTCTCTGGTTAAACTGGCACTCACTTCATCGCACTCACAAGGCAATCCTCATGCAAAATCGCATCATGATCACTGGCGCCGGCTCAGGCCTGGGTCGCGAAATCGCACTGCGCTGGGCGCGGGAGGGCTGGCGGCTGGCGCTCTCGGACATCAGCGATGAAGGCCTTCAGGACACCCTGAAATTGGCGCGCGAAGCCGGTGGTGAAGGATTCGTACAGCGTTGTGATGTGCGTGATTACAGCCAGCTCACCGCATTCGCACAAGCATGTGAGCAAAAGCTCGGTGGCATCGACATCATCGTCAATAACGCCGGGGTCGCGTCGGGCGGCTTTTTTGGCGAGCTGTCGCTGGAGGACTGGGATTGGCAGATCGCGATCAACCTGATGGGCGTGGTCAAAGGCTGCAAGGCGTTCCTGCCATTAATCGAAGCGAGCAAAGGCAAGATCATCAACATCGCCTCGATGGCTGCGCTGATGCAGGGTCCGGCGATGAGCAACTACAACGTGGCCAAGGCCGGTGTGGTGGCGTTGTCCGAAAGCCTGCTGGTGGAATTGCGTGAGCAGGAAGTAGGCGTGCACGTGGTCTGCCCGTCGTTTTTCCAGACCAACCTGATGGATTCGTTCCGTGGGCCTACGCCGGCGATGAAGGCGCAGGTTGGCAAGTTGCTGGAAAGCTCACCGATCAGCGCCAGCGAGATCGCCGACTACATTTATCAACAGGTCGGCGCGGGCGAGTTCATGATTCTGCCCCACGAGCAGGGGCGCATGGCCTGGCAGGTCAAACAGAAAAATCCCCAATTGATTTACGACGAAATGGCGACCATGGCCGAAAAGATGCGCGCCAAGGCGAGACAGGGGAGAGCGTAAGACGCTTCGCTAGATGTGCTTGAACCTGCGCCATTTCTGATAGGGTTGTCGGCATCTGCCTGCAGTCCTTCAAGAGAATCATCGTGCTCAATTACCTGTGGTTTTTTCTCGCCGCGCTGTTCGAGATCGCGGGCTGTTATGCGTTCTGGATGTGGTTGCGCCAAGGCAAAAGTGCTTTGTGGGTGATCCCCGCGCTGATCAGCCTGACACTTTTCGCTTTGTTGCTGACCCGCGTCGAAGCCACCTACGCCGGACGTGCTTACGCCGCTTACGGCGGCATCTACATCATCGCTTCAATTGCCTGGCTGGGCCTGATCGAGCGGGTTCGTCCTTTGAGTTCGGACTGGCTTGGCGTCGGTTTCTGCATCATAGGCGCAACCATCATCCTGTTCGGGCCGCGCTGGTCGGCTTCCTGAGCTAACCGTAAGGTGAAAAACCCTACACGGATTCGACGGATTGCTGACGCAAACCCGCTTTTGTAGGACGGGTCTGTCAGGCGCGGTCGATAAGGTTTGAAGGGCATTACTGATTTTGGTGCGGTGCATTGAAGCGTCCCCGCCAGCGCGGCAACCTGCGTTCCTGCTAGTGAACAAGGGAGTAGGAAAAATGCTGGTACTGACGCGGGAAGTGGGTGAGACCTTTTCAATCGGTGATGACATTACCATCCAGATTCTCGGGATCAACGGGCATCAGGTGCGGCTAGGCATCGACGCGCCGATCCATATCAAGATTCATCGCACTGAAGTCTTCAGGCGCATTGCCGCCAAGCTTGAGCAAATGGCCGCACAGCAAGCGGCGGCAGGGCAACAGCCCAAGTGACCACGAGAGCGGTGATCATGACTCGAAAAATTCCTTGGGCACATCACGCTTGAGCATCAGTTGGCATTGCTGACTGTCGAGGTCGAAGAAGATGACCGCCTGGCCTTTGCTCAGGGCGTGACGCACGCGCAGTACGCGGGTTTCAAGGGGAGTTTCATCGCCATTGTCGGTGCCGTCACGGGTCACGAAGTCCTCGATCAGGCGCGTCAGTGTGTCGGCTTCGAGTTGGTCGTAGGGGATCAGCATAAAGTTCTCGTGGCGATGGCGGGAGCGAAGGTGGGCGATGCTAGCGCGAGGCGGGGTGTGAGGCTACCCGCCTTACGGACCTTTCCCACGATTATTCGGCCACACGCTGACTTGTAGGAGCCAACTTGTTGGCGAGGCGGTTCAGCGTGGTGTCGGGTTTATCGCCTCGCGAATGAATTCGCTCCTACAGTTCTGAGGTCAGCGGTGCCCCACCAACGTATCCACCGCCGGCACTCTGGTGTCGGTTTCCATCTGCGCGTCGTGCTCAAGCTGATGGCTGAAGTTTTCCAGTGACGCATTGGCCGGCTGCGCATCGCTGGCGAACACCGGCGGGCTCATGATGTAAGCGGTCAGCAAACGGCTGAGGGTGTTCAGGCTATCGATATGCGTGCGCTCATAACCGTGGGTCGCATCACAACCGAAAGCGAGCAGGGCAGTGCGGGTGTCGTAACCGGCAGCAATCGCCGAATGCGCATCGCTGTAGTAGTAACGGAAGAGGTCGCGGCGCACGGACAGTTCTTTTTCGGCGCCAAGGCGCAGCAAGTGCCGCGACAGATGATAGTCATACGGCCCGCCCGAATCTTGCATCGCCACACTCACCGCGTGTTCGCTCGAATGCTGACCAGGCGCGACGGGCGCGATGTCGATGCCGACAAATTCACTGACGTCCCACGGCAGACCACCGGCAGCGCCAGTCCCGGTTTCCTCGGTGATGGTGAACAGCGGGTGACAATCGATCAAAGGCTCCACGCCGCTGTCGACGATGGCTTTCAACGCTGCGAGCAGTGCCGCGACGCCTGCCTTGTCGTCCAGGTGGCGCGCGCTGATATGCCCGCTGTCAGTGAATTCCGGCAATGGATCGAAGGCTACGAAGTCACCGATGTTGACGCCCAGCGATTCGCAATCGGCGCGTGTGGCGGAGTAGGCGTCCAGGCGCAATTCGATGTGGTCCCAACTGATCGGCAGAGTGTCGACCGCAGTGTTATAGGCGTGCCCGGACGCCATCAGCGGCAAGACACTGCCGCGGATCACACCGGTGTCGGTGAAGACACTGACGCGGCTGCCTTCGGCAAAGCGGCTTGACCAGCAACCCACTGCAGCAAGGCCCAGACGACCGTTATCTTTCACTTCACGCACGCTGGCACCGATGGTGTCCAGGTGAGCAGACACCGCGCGATCGGGGCTGTTTTGCTTGCCTTTCAAGGTCGCGCGAATGGTCCCGCGCCGAGTCAGTTCAAACGGAATGCCCAACTCCTCCAGACGCTCGGCAACGTAGCGCACGATGGTGTCGGTAAAGCCTGTAGGGCTCGGAATCGCGAGCATTTCCAGCAGGACTTTCTGCAGGTAATTCATATCCGGTTCAAGGATTTTCTGTTTTGCAGTGGTCATGGGGATACTCCTGAATTCGGAAAACGGCACAACTCCTGTAGGAGCGAACTTGCTCGCGAGGCGGTAACAGGCGCTACAACGATGGCGAGGCCAGCGACGTTCTCGCGAACAAGTTCGCTCCTACAGGGAGCGCGGCAGATCAGCCATGCACAGGCAGGCTATGAGGAAACAACAGGTCAACAAAGCGCTCGGCTGTAGGCTGCGGCTCGTGGTTGGCCAGGCCGCAGCGTTCGTTGGCTTCGATGAACACATATTCGGGTTGATCGGCAGCGGGGACCATCAGGTCCAGGCCGACGACGGGGATGTCCAGCGCTCGGGCGGCGCGAATGGCTGCGTCCTTGAGCACAGGGTGCAAAATCGCGGTCACGTCTTCCAGCACGCCACCGGTGTGAAGATTGGCCGTGCGCCGTACTGCCAGTTTTTGATCGGCAGGCAATACGCTGTCGAAGTCAAAACCGGCATCGGCAACGGTGCGCCGAGTCTCTTCATCCACCGGGATCTTGCTCTCGCCCCCGGTAGCTGCCGAACGACGGCGACTTTGCGCCTCGATCAGTTGCGCGATGGTGTGCTTGCCATCGCCCATGATTTCGGCGGGGCGTCGGATGGCCGCTGCCACCACGTCAAAACCGATCACCACGATGCGCAAATCCAGACCCTGGTGAAAGCTTTCCAGCAGCACGTTGGTATCGAACGCTTTGGCGCGTTCAATGGCCGCCTGCACCTCATCAATATCCCGCAGGTCGACTGCGACCCCGTGCCCCTGCTCGCCATCCAGCGGCTTGACCACGATCTTTTCGTGCGCATCAAGAAAGGCCTGAACGTCATCAGGCTCGCCCGCCAGCTGCTGAGCTGGCATTTCAAGGCCCGCCGCTTTCAAGCAACGGTGGGTCAGGCTTTTGTCCTGGCACAGCGTCATGCTGACAGCGGTGGTCAGGTCGCTCAACGACTCACGGCAACGGATTTTCCGCCCGCCGTGAATCAGCGTGAACAGCCCGGCAGGGGCATCATCCACCTGCACTTCGATGCCACGACGATGGGCTTCATCGACGATGATCCGCGCATAGGGATTGAAGTCCGCCTGCGGGCCGGGGCCGAGGAACAACTTCTCGTTGATGCCGTTTTTGCGCTTGATCGCAAAGGTCGGCAGAGTGCGAAAACCCAGCTTGGCGTAGAGGTTTTTCGCTTGCTCGTTGTCGTGCAGCACTGACAGGTCCAGATAAGCGAGGCCGCGGCTCTGGAAATGCTCAATCAGGTGCCGCACCAGCACTTCGCCGACGCCAGGCCGTGTGCATTTCGGATCAACGGCCAGGCACCACAGGCTGCTGCCATGTTCCGGGTCGTTGAAGGCCTTTTGATGATTCAAGCCCATTACACTGCCGATCACTGCGTTATTGCTTTCGTCTTCGGCGATCCAGTAAACCGGGCCGCCCAAATGACGCGGGGTCAGCAGCGCTGGGTCGATGGGCAGCATGCCGCGCGCCAGATACAGATTGTTGATCGCTTCCCAGTCGGCCTGATTTTGCGCACGACGAATGCGATAGCCGCGAAACACCCGCTGCGCTGGACGGTAGTCGCTGAACCACAGGCGCAGCGTGTCCGACGGATCGAGAAACAGCTGCTGCGGCGATTGCGCCAGCACCTGTTGGGGGGCTGCGACATACAAAGCGATGTCGCGTTCGCCAGCCTTTTCGTTGAGCAGATCACTGGCCAGCGAGGCCGGATCGGGATACGTGTGGCCGATCAGCAGCCGGCCCCAGCCGCAGTGCAGCGCTAAGGGCTCGGCGCTCTGATCACTGCCGTCTTCAGCCAGGCGCGCCTGCAGTCGTTCATAAGACGGCGACTGGCCGCGCAACAAACGTTGGTTATGAAAAGAGGCGTTGGCTTTCATCGGTCAGAGTCCTTGTTCG
Organism: Pseudomonas rosaeacicularis; assembly: GCF_057128745.1. NCBI lineage: Bacteria > Pseudomonadati > Pseudomonadota > Gammaproteobacteria > Pseudomonadales > Pseudomonadaceae > Pseudomonas > Pseudomonas rosaeacicularis. The sequence continues at coordinate 170,980 of NZ_JBSKHT010000007.1, read as the reverse complement.
CTGAGCCACAGGTTCAGCGCTGCGAGCTGCCACAGTTTGGAGCCGCGCAGTGGGGTCAATTGACCTTGGGGATCGGTCAACAGCTTGTCGAGCATGTCCGGGTTGAACACGCCACGGTCCTGACTCGGGTCGAGCAGCAGATCACGCACCCAATTAAGGGTGTCACCTTGCAAATGCTTGAGGCCTGGCACCGGGAAATAACCTTTCTTGCGGTCAATCACTTCCGACGGAATGACCATCCGCGCTGCTTCTTTAAGTACCTGCTTGCCACCGTCAGGCAGCTTGAATTTGCCTGGCACGCGGGCCGACAGTTCGACCAAGCGGTAATCGAGAAACGGGGTGCGGGCTTCAAGGCCCCAGGCCATGGTCATGTTGTCCACGCGTTTGACCGGGTCGTCCACCAGCATCACGGTGCTGTCCAGACGCAGGGCTTTGTCCACCGCCGCATCGGCGCCGGGCATGGCGAAATGATCACGCACGAAGTCGCCTGCTGCGTCGTTCGGCGTCAGCCATTTCGGGGTGACGGTAGCGGCGTATTCGTCGTAGCTGCGGTCGAAAAACGCATCGCGATACGCGGCATAGGGATCGCTCGCGCCATCGACCTGTGGATACCAGTGATAACCGGCGAACAGTTCGTCCGCGCCTTGACCGCTCTGCACCACTTTGCAGTGCTTGGCCACCTCGCGCGACAGCAGGTAAAACGCGATGCAATCGTGGCTGACCATCGGCTCGCTCATGGCGCGAAATGCCGCCGGCAGTTGCTCGATGATCTCACTCTCGTTGATGCGTAGCTGATGATGATTGGTGCCGTAATGCTTGGCGATCAGGTCCGAATACTGGAACTCGTCACCGCGTTCGCCGCCAGCATCTTGAAAACCGATGGAGAAGGTCGACAGGTCCTTGACCCCGACTTCACGCAACAGACCGACCAGCATGCTCGAATCGACGCCGCCGGAAAGCAGCACGCCGACATCGACCGCAGCACGTTGACGAATGGCGACTGCTTCGCGGGTGCTGTCGAGCACGCGGTCGCGCCAGTCTTCCAGCGTCAGGTGTTGCTCGTCGGCATGAGGGCCGTAAGGCAGCGTCCACCAGACTTTCTGTTCGGTGCTGCCATCGGCCTGAACACGCATCCAGGTGGCAGGCGGCACTTTTTCAACGCCTGCCAGCAACGTGCGCGGTGCAGGGACCACGGCGTGGAAGTTCAGGTAGTGGTTCAGCGCAATCGGATCAAGCATCGGACTGATGTCGCCGCCTTTGAGCAGGGCGGGGAGGGTCGAGGCGAAGCGAATGCGTTTGTCGGTGCGCGACAGGTACAGCGGTTTGACGCCCAAGCGATCGCGGGCGATGAACAGCTCGCGCTTGTCACGCTCCCAGATGGCGAAGGCAAACATGCCGTTGAGCTTGGGTAGCATGTCGGCGCCCCAGGCGTGATAGCCCTTGAGCAGCACTTCGGTGTCGCCGCCTGAATGAAAGGTGTAGCCCAGCGCTTCAAGCTCGGCTCGCAATTCCGGGAAGTTGTAAATCGCGCCGTTGAAGGCCAGGGACAGGCCCAGATGGCTGTCGATCATCGGCTGCGCCGAGCCGTCCGACAGGTCCATGATTTTCAGGCGCCGATGGCCCAGGGCAATCGGCCCTTGGCTATGGAAACCCCAGGCATCCGGCCCACGAGGCGCCAAATGATGGGTGATTCGTTCTACTGCGGCGAGGTCCGCAGGTTGATTGTCAAAGCGTAATTCGCCAGCTAGTCCGCACATAAAATCCTTACCGGTTTTCCGTTGGGGAACGTGGACGGGGAGTCCGGCCACCCAAAGACTGACCTACAGGATTTGTGAGAGTTTTAGAACGTTCGGTTATAAGCGCGCAACGCTCCTTGGAGGAACGCGCAATACATGCGGGAGCGGACTCGTCCGCGAATTTGGTTTCCTGACGCAAAACTAGTAGGAGTAAGCTTGCTCGCGATAGATTTCCACGCGCTGTAGGTGTGTCGGCCCCACCGGCCTCTTCGCGGACAGGTCCGCTCCCACGGGTTTTGTGTCCGACGCCACGGCCGTCATCGCCAACAGATTTCGGCGGATTCTCGGCAGCCTCGCTCCCACCGGATATGCGTAGCATGCAAGTATCAGCGGCGCCGCCGATCAAATGTGGGAGCGACCTGTTCGCGAAGACGGTGGTTCAGACGATAGAGATGTATCGGGTGTACCACCGCCTTCGAGCACATTGAGTGCTCAGGTTTAGCTCTGTTAGTACCCCGTCATCTCCAAATACCCCACACCTTTATGACTGCCACTCAACGTCACCGGTCCTTCCCAATACGGTATGCGCAGGTTCATCCAGGCATTTGGGTTGAGCGCCGTTGTGATGATGTCTAGACCCTTGCCGGGGATTTTCACCGACCAGCGTGTTGGCATTTTGTGGCCGGCTACGTCGGTGGTGGCGGTTGGCGTCAGGCTGATGTCCTTGCCCGCGAGCTGTTCGGTACTGCCATCAGCATTGATCCAGGTCCCGGTCAGGTACGGATCACCCTGTTTCTGGCGCATGCGGTAGAGCATCACTTGTGCGCCGTCCTCCAGATGGACCGAAAACCAGTCCCAACCCGTTTGATGGGCGGTCAGCGGCTGGCTGCTCCATTCCCGGTCCAGCCAGGCCGAACCAGTCACCTGATAGGTTTTTCCGTCAATCGTCACGCTACCCTCGGCGTCGAAAAACGGTTGGCTGTAGTAATACGACGCCTGGCCTTCTTCGGATTTCTGGCTGAAACCCTGATTGCCCTGCAACACCAGCGGCTTGCTGGAAGTCAGGTGCAGCCGATAATTAAATTGCGGACCGCTGGCCTGCAAATGCATATCGGCCAATGGATTTTCTGCGCTGGCCTGGCTGCTTAACGCCCACTCATCAATCCACGCTGAGAAGGGCGAAAGCGTCACCCCAGCCTGCTCAACGCCGCCTCGCGCATAGCGTTCAGTGGCGTGGTGCGCGTTAGCCGAGGTCACGGCCGCATGGCCCATCCACAGGTTGCGATTTTGCCAACCCTGATCGTTGCCGACCGCCACCGACGCGCGCGGCAGGGCGCTGCGAAACAACGTCCATTGCACCCCGAAAGGCTGGCCCTTGTCGTCCTTGAGGTTGGCGGTGATGTACCACCACTCGATTCGAAACCCATCGTGGGGACCGTGATCATCCGGGAACACAAAGCGCTTGCCCGGCGTGACTTGCGCGTAGCTGGCCGCATCGTCAGCCAGCCCGGCAAAGCCTTTTTCGTCAGCGGACTTGTCGTCGCAACCGCCCAGCATCAGCGCGGCAAGGAAAAAGCCCGCCCAGTTAATCCTCATTGGCGAATGTCCTGAGCAAGTCGGCCGGTTGCGTGCGAAACAGCCGATACAGCGGCCACGCCGACGCCAGCAATGTGGCCAGTAACGCCAGCGCCATTAACTGCAGTAGTTGCAGCGGGAACACCTGCAACGGCAGACGCCAGCCAAAGGCCTGAACGTTGATCACCGTGTCCAGACACCACGCCAGCAGCAGCCCGAGCGGCAGCGCCAACACAAGCGTCAACACCGCCAGCAGCCAGGTTTGCGCCAGGTTCAGCAGCATCAACTGGCGCCGCGTCACCCCCAATGCCCACAGCGGCGCCAGCTGTCCAAGACGGCTTTGGCTTTGTGTCAGCAGGCTGATAAACAACGCCACTCCCGCCACGCCCAGGGTCAGGCTATTGAGTGCGCCCGTGGCGGCGAAGGTGCGTTCGAATATCTGGCTGGACCAGGATTTGAGCTGCCGCTGATCGATGATATGGCTGTCGTCGAGCTGGAACTTGTTGTGCAGCAAACGCAGCAGCTGCGGCACGGCAGGGGGATCGATGCGCAGATTGAAACGGTTCGGCGTCAGTTGCGGCCAGTGACCCAACAGGTGCTCGGCGTTGACCAGAATGTGGCCCTTAGGATTGCCGTAGTCGGCGTAAATGCCCACCACCTTTAGCGGCCATTCACCGTCCGGCGCTGGCAGCTTCACCTCGTCGCCGACCCCAACCTTGAGGCGCCGCGCCAGTTGTTCGCTGAGCATCAGCGTGTCGTCCTTGGCCAGTTGCGCCCAGGCATCGCCGCTTACCGATTCCAGCAGCGGCCAGTGCTGGCGGTAATTGGGGTGGTCGATGATGCCGTACAGTTCAGCCGGCCAGCCATTGAGCTGGATCGACACCTGCCAGTTGGGAAGCACGGCAGAAATCAATCCTTGTTGGCTCAGCCATGTTTGCAGCGGTATGGCCTGAGCAGCATCGGTGGGGTTGATATACAGCTCGGCAGTCAGGCGCTGCTCAAGCCAGTTATTGAAGGTCTGACGGAAACCCGAGGTCATGCTGCCTGCGCCGATGTTGGCCGCCATCGCCAGCAGCAATGCCATCAACGCAAGACTCAGCGCGGGCAGTTGCTGACGGCAATCGGCGAGAAACCATTGCCCCAGCACTGAACGGCTGCGGCCCAACAACCCGTTGAGCAGCCCATTGAGCAACACCGGCAGACCCAGCGCCGCACCCAGCAGCAGGCTGGCCATCAGCACAAAACCCATCGCCAGGCTGTCGCCCAACAGCACGGCACACAGCGCGATGATGATCGCAGCCAAGGCAATCCATCCCTGACGGCGCAGCCAGCGCGAATGCTCCTCGTGCCAGGCCTGCGCGTTGGCCAGCGCCAGTAGTGGCAGGCGGGCGGCGCGCAGCAAACTGTTGGCACCGGCAAGAAAAGCGCCCAGCAGGCTCACGCCCAGACCACTGAGCCACCACAGTGGGCTGAGCGTCAGTTGCCCGGCGACTTCGGCGCCATACAGACCCCGCAGGCTGGCGGCGACATCGGGGAGCAACACGCTCGCCAGCCAATACCCGCTGATGACCCCGGCTATACCTCCCAGCAACGCCAGCGCGCCGAGTTCGACCGCAAGGCTGGTGATCAGCAATCGGGCGCTGACACCGCACGCCCGCAAATTGCGCAGCAAGCCGCGCCGTTGTTCCAGGGCCAGACCGATGGCGGCGTGAACGATGAACAGCCCCACCACGAACGACAAGAACCCCAATGCATCGAGGTTCAGGTGGAAGCTTTCGGTGAGCCGGGCCAGATCGTTTTCTTCGCCGCTTTTTTTGAGCACCAATTGCCGCGCTATGTCATCCGGTAGCGGCGGTGCGTGGGCGGCGAAATCCTTGGGCAATAAGAGCTGCGAGACCTGCTGCGGCAGGTTCAGCAGTTGCTGAGCGAAGCCGATGTCGACCAGCAGCAAACCGGGCGCCATGTCGGGTTGCGCGTGTAATGGCGGCAGGGCTGCGCCGGACTCAGTGAGCGGTTGATCGCCCTCGTTCAGACCTAAAGTTTTGAGGGTCTGCGGCGCGATCCAGGTGCTGCCAGGTGGGGTGAAGAAACTGACGATCTGCGCAGTGTCCAGCGTCTGGCCCGCCAGCGCCGTGCCGTTGGGCATCGACACCGGTTCGATGCCCATCAGTTGCAGGCGCTGATCGGGGTGGCTTTTGAGCGCGATTCGTCCGCGCAGAACCGGGGAGACAGGCCATCCGGCGCGACGCAGGCTGACGAACAGTGCTTGGGGGAACGGCGCACCATTGGCCGACGCGAGGCTGATCTGCGGTTCGCCGCCGATCAATTGACTGGCCTTGGCGTAACTGTCCCGCGCCTGACTGTTCAGCGCCTGCACCCCGGTCAGCAAGCTGGTCGCCAGCCACAGGCCAGTGAGCACGCTGAAAAACTGCACGGGATGACGGCGCCAATGGCTGAGCAAGGCGCGCAATGTCCAGTAGAACACCTGCATCTCAGCGTTCGCCTTCTGGGACCAGACGCCCAAGACGCAACAAGGCTTGCCGCGACAGGCGCGCTGCTACGCGAGGACTGTGGGTGACCATCAGCAAACTGGTTGGGCTGTCGGCGAGCAAGTCCAGCAGCAATTGCAGCACGTCATCGCTGGTGGCTTCGTCAAGGTTGCCGGTGGGCTCGTCCGCCAGCAATAACGCGGGGCGAGAGGCGAGGGCGCGGCCGATGGCAACACGTTGCTGTTGACCGCCCGACAACTGTTCCGGATATCGCTTGAGCAAATCCCCCAAGCCCAGACGCTCGACCAATTGCGCTTGCCATTGCGGCTCGTAACGCCCGGCAAGTCGCGCCTGAAACGCCAGGTTGTCTTCGACCTTCAGGCTGCCGATCAGGTTGAACTGCTGGAACACCAGACCGATTTGCGTGCGCCGCCAGTTGGCCAGTTGCGCTTCATTCATCTGATCCAGACGCTGGCCCGAGATTTCGATGGTGCCGCTGTCCACTTGGTCCAGACCGGCGACCAGATGCAAAAGCGTGCTTTTGCCGCTGCCCGATTCGCCCATCAATGCCAGGCTTTCGCCCTGTTCCAGATGCAGATCCGCCCCTCGCAACACCGCCAGCGGGCCTTGCGCCGTGGCATAGCTTTTAAACACGCCTTGGACTTGCAGCATTCGGAAATTCGCCTGAAGTGGGGTGTGGCCGAGGATAGCGGATTCGTCTGGAGCAGACCTGCTGTAGGAGTGAACTTGTTCGCGAGGCGTTCAATCTGTCACACCGCATTCACCGCATTCACCGCATTCACCGTATTACTGCCGGTTCCCGGCAGATCGCCTGCAAGCAGGGCTCCTACGGGCTCCGCCCAGAATCAAAAGCCTATGATTTGCGCCAATCACCTGCCTAAGGACAAAATCGACTGCGATTATGCAGCGCCGCCGTCCTGCTTCTGCCGAAGGCGTAGGAGCTCTCGGAGGTTACGACGGCAGCGATGGGCTGGGCACCAGCCCTAAACCAGCCACCTCGGTATATCTAATGAATCCAGTGCTCCGGTTTTGCTGCCGGTTCCCGGCAGATCGCCTGCAAACGGAACGCCGCCCGGCAGGGCTCCTACGGGCTCCGCCCAGAATCAAGAGCCTACGGCGAAGCCGATTGAGGTATATGCCGCGCCGCCGTCCCGCTTCTGCCGAAGGCGTAGGAGCTCTCGGAGGTTACGACGGCAGCGATGGGCTGGGCACCAGCCCTAAACCAGCCACCTCGGTATATCTAATGAATCCAGTGCTCCGGTTTTGCTGCCGGTTCCCGGCAGATCGCCTGCAAGTAGGGCTCCTACGGGCTCCGCCCAGAATCAAGAGCCTACGGCGAAATCGATTGAGGTGTATGCAGCGCCGCCGTCCTGCTTCTGCCGAAGGCGTAGGAGCTTTCGGAGGTTACGACGGCAGCGATGGGCAGGGCACCAGCCCTAAACCAGCCACCTCGGTATATCTGATGAATCCGGTGCGCCGGTTTTGCTGCCGGTTCCCGGCAGATCGCCTGCAAACGGAACGCCGCCCGGCAGGGCTCCTACGGGCTCCGCCCAGAATCAAGAGCCTACGGCGAAGCCGATTGAGGTATATGCCGCGCCGCCGTCCCGCTTCTGCCGAAGGCGTAGGAGCTTTCGGAGGTTACGACGGCAGCGATGGGCTGGGCACCAGCCCTAAACCAGCCACCTCGGTATATCTGACCAATCTGGTGCGCCGGTTTTGCTGCCGGTTCCCGGCAGATCGCCTACAAGCAGGGCTCCTACAGGCTCCGCCCAGAATCAAGAGCCTACGGCGAAATCGATTGAGGTGTATGCCGCGCCGCCGTCCTGCTTCTGCCGAAGGCGTAGGAGCTCTCGGAGGTTACGACGGCAGCGATGGGCTGGGCACCAGCCCTAAACCAGCCACCTCGGTATATCTGACCAATCCAGTGCGCCGGTTTTGCTGCCGGTTCCCGGCAGATCGCCTGCAAACGGAACACCGCCCGGCAGGGCTCCTACGCCTTCGGCAGAAGCAGACCGTATGAGTGTGGGATTTCGTGTCGGCAGCTCCCTCCCACAGTTCCCGTCACTTCCCGCGAATCAACTGGCGCAGCACAAACCGGTTCGGGTGACAGGCCTCGGCCACAGCGCGGGGCAGCGGCAGGGGTTCGTTGTCCAGCCAGGCGGCGATCAGCTCTCCCGACAACGGCGCAGTGATTAATCCGCGTGAGCCGTGGCCGCTGTTGATGTACAAGCCTTCGATCCACGGGCACTGGATGTCCGGGATTTGCCGCGCGTCCTTGCGCAGCACCGCGTAGCTGTTCAGAAACGCTGAGCGGTCTGCCAAGGGCCCGACGATGGGCAAGTAATCGGGGCTGGTGCAGCGAAACGCCGCGCGACCCTCCAGTGCATCACTGGCCAGCGCGCCGATATTCAAGCGACCCACCAGGTCTTCTGAAATCTCGCGCAGCATGTCCAGATTGCCCAGATGTTCAGTCGTGGTCGGTGTCAGGTCATCCGACTTGAAATCGAAGCTGGCGCCCAGGGTGTGTTCACCCAACCGCGCCGGCACTACGTAGCCCTCTGCACACACCACCGTCCCCAGCGCATGACTGGCCTCGGTCTGCTGCAAGTGGGTGATCTGCCCGCGAATGCGTTTGAGCGGCAATTCGGCGCTGCCGGGGAAGTGTTTCACGTCAGCCGCGCCTGCCAGCACCACCACGGGCGCCGAGTCCAGCAGGCGTTCGCCATCCCACGCTTGCCAAAGCCCGTTTTCGCGGCGCAACTCGACCACATTGTGATGCGGCAGCAATTGAATTTTGGGCGAGGAGGCCTGATGCCTGCAAAGGGTGGGCGGATGAACCCAACCACCCTGGGGATAAAACAGGCCGCCCGATTTCAGGGCGATACCGGCTCGGGTTTCAGCCGCTGGGCGATCCAGTAGCTGCAGCAGCTCGGCCGGAAACGCTGTTGCCAACTGCGCCTGACGTTCGCCTTCCTTCTCGTCAAAAGCCAACTGCAACACGCCGCAGTCATCCCAATCGACCCCACGCTGCAAACGCTCAAGCAGCCGTCGCGTGTGGCCGAAACCGCTGAGGATCAACTGCGACAGCGCGGTGCCGTGGGCCGATAACTTGAGATAAAGCACGCCCTGCAGATTGCCCGACGCCTCTTGCGCCACGTCGTGATGACGGTCCAGCAGGCTGACGTGCCAACCCCGTGCCGCCAGACTCGCCGCCGTGGCGCAACCGGCCAGCCCGGCGCCGATCACCAGGGCCTTGCGCTCGCCCGGCAATGGCTCAGGCCGCGCGAACCACGGTTTGACTGGCGCAGCCAAGGCGGCATCTTCAGGCCACCCGAGAAACCTGCCTTTGAGCACCTCCCATTTGTGGCCGATGCCCGGCACGCGTTTCATCTTGAAGCCCGCGGCGTTCAGCGCGCGCCTGACCCAGCCGGTGCTGGTAAAGGTGGCGATGGTCGAGTCCGGCGCGGCCAGCCTTGCCAGTTCAGCGAACAGTTCCGGGGTCCACATGTCTGGGTTCTTCGCCGGCGCAAAGCCATCGAGAAACCAGGCATCGATCTGCCCATCCACTTGCGGCAGCATCTCCAGCGCATCGCCAATCAGCAGCGTCAGGGTCACGCGGCCTTCGTCAAACACAAGGCGCTGAAAGCCCTCATGCACCGCCACGTATTGCGTCAATAGCTGCTCGGCGAACTCGCTCAACTCCGGCCACAAGGCCAAGGCGCGTTGCAGGTCATCAAAACTCAGCGGGTACTTCTCGACACTGACGAACTGCATTCGCGCACCGGGCGCGGCGCACGCCTGGAACAGCTGCCAGGCACAAAGAAAATTCAGGCCCGTACCAAAACCGGTTTCGCCAATCACCAGACGACCATTGCTCGCCAATGCGCTGAAGCGTTCGTGCAGCTCGTTCTGGGTCAGGAACACATGACGCGTTTCGGCGAGCCCCGACTCGGTGGAAAAGTAGACGTCGGCAAAGGCCCGGGAGTGCGGGTTGCCGTTATCGTCCCAGTCTATCTGGGCGTGATGGGTGATGGTCATGGTGGGCTCGGAGCAAAGAGGCGGCAATCTTAACCCCGTGCCTTGACAGGCGCGAGGCCGACCGGCAAGCGTTGCCTCGTGCAGCATCAACGGAGCGATTTGTGTTTGCATGGATTGATCTGCGGTGGCGATGGTCCTACCTTCACTAGCCCCATCGCACCCCTTCATTTCCTGGCCGCCAGCCAGGCTTGTGTCACTGTCACGGGAGTCACGCATGTTTGAATCTGCCGAAATCGGTCACACCGTCGACGACGACACCTACGACGCCGAAGTCCCCGCCCTGCGCGAGGCGCTGCTTGAAGCGCAGTACGAACTACACGAGCAAGCCAAGCGCCAGGTCATTGTGTTGATCAACGGCATTGAGGGCGCGGGCAAAGGCGAAACCGTCAAGCTGCTCAACGAATGGATGGACCCGCGCTATATAGAAGTGCGCACGTTCGATCAGCAGACCGATGAAGAACTGGCTCATCCTCCGGTGTGGCGTTACTGGCGCTGCTTGCCGCCAAAGGGCCGAATCGGCGTATTTTTCGGTAATTGGTACAGCCAGATGATTCAAGGGCGCGTGCACGGGCAATTCAAAGGGCCGGTGCTGGATCAGGCGATCAATGGCGCAGAGCGCCTGGAAAAGATGCTTACCGATGAAGGCGCGGTGATCTTCAAGTTCTGGTTTCACCTGTCCAAGAAAGACATGAAATTGCGCCTCAAAACCCTGCGCGACGACCCACTGCACAGCTGGCGCATAAGCCCGCTGGACTGGCAGCAGTCCAAAACCTACGACAAGTTCGTGCGCGTCGGCGAGCGCGTGCTGCGCCGCACCAGCCGCGATTACGCGCCGTGGCATGTGATCGAAGGCGTAGACCCCAACTACCGCAGCCTGACGGTGGGCCGGCTGTTACTCGAAGGCATGCAAAACGCGCTGAAAACACCTGACGGCGACGCCCATCTGGTCAACCTGGGCCCTTTGCCTGGCGATGGCAGTGAGCTGACCCTGCTTGACAGCCTGGACATGACCCTTAGCCTGGAGAAGGACGACTACGACAAGCAGCTGATCGCCGAGCAAGCGCGTCTGTCGGGAATGATGCGCGACAAACGCATGCGTCGGCACGCGCTGGTAGCGGTGTTCGAGGGTAACGATGCGGCGGGCAAGGGCGGGGCGGTCAAACGCGTGGCCGCCGCGCTCGATCCGCGCCAGTACAACATCGTGCCGATCGCCGCGCCTACCGAAGACGAGCGCGCACAGCCGTATCTGTGGCGGTTCTGGCGGCAGATCCCGCCGAGGGGCAAGTTCACGATTTTCGACCGCTCCTGGTATGGCCGGGTGCTGGTCGAGCGGGTCGAGGGATTTTGTTCTGAAGCTGACTGGTTGCGCGCCTACAGCGAGATCAATGACTTTGAAGAACAGCTCACCGATGCCGGCATCGTGGTGGTGAAGTTCTGGCTGGCGATTGATGAAAAGACCCAGCTGGAGCGTTTCGAGGCGCGGGAGAAAATCCCGTTCAAGCGCTACAAGATCACCGAAGACGACTGGCGCAATCGCAAGAAATGGCCGATGTACCGCGAGGCCGTGCGCGACATGGTCGACCGCACCAGCACCGAAATCGCCCCTTGGACGCTGGTCGAAGCCAACGACAAACGCTGGGCCCGCGTGAAAGTGCTTCGCACGATCAATGACGCGCTGGAAGCGGCGTTTGAGAAGGATAAGAAGAAGGGGAAGTGATGAGCCACCACCACTTCGCGGACAGGTCCACTCCCACGGGTTCTGCGCAATGCCCGAAATATTTTATTGGCATGCGGCGCCGCGATCTGGCTTCTGGCCGAAGGGCGTAGGAGCCCTGCTTGCCGGCGATGGGTTGCGAAGCGGCCCTAAACCAGACGCCTCGGTATGTCAGACAAACCGAGGCGTCAGGTTTCGCTGCCGGTTCCCGGCAGATCGTCAGCAAGCTGGACTCCTACGGGCTTCGCCCAGAATCAAAAGCCGGCGGCACTCCGCCCAGCATCAGAAATCGCCGGTTTCAGCCCGGAATCAGGGCTGCGGCCGTCGGGCAGAATCAACGCGATTTTTGCCACGCCGTCCCGCTTCTGCCGAAGGCGTAGGAGCTCTCGGAGGTTACGACGGCAGCGATGGGTTGCGAAGAGGCCCTAAACCAGCCGCCTCGGTATATCCGAAGAAATTTGACGGTTGCCGCGCTCCGGATGTCCTGCGTCTTGGCAGATCAGAACTCACCGCTCCCGCAACGCCTCGGTCCGGGCCTTCAACACCGGTTTCAACAGGTAATCCATCACGCTTTTCTCGCCGGTCATGATGTCCACGGTAGCGACCATACCCGGGATGATCAGCAAAGGTTTGGCGTCGCCGCCCAAGTGGTTTTTGTCGGTGCGGACCTGGATCAGGTAGAAGCTGTTGCCCTTGTCGTCGGTCACGGTATCAGCGCCGATCAGTTCCAGTTTCGCCGGCAGCCCGCCGTAAATCGTGTAGTCGTAAGCGCTGAACTTGACCATCGCCTTTTGCCCAGGATGCAAAAACGCCACATCCTGCGGCCGCACCTTGGCTTCGATCAGCAGGTTGTCTTCCAACGGTACGATTTCTACCAGATCACTACCCGGCTGGACCACGCCGCCAATAGTGTTGACCTTCAGCGTTTTGACGATGCCTTTCATGGGCGCGGTGACGGTGGTGCGGGTCACGCGATCGTTGATAGCGATGCTGGTGGCGCTGGCTTTCGACAGCTCGGCGCGTTTGTCGTTGAGGTCTTTGGAGGCATCGGAGCGGAAGCTGTCAGTAGATTCCTGGACCTTGCTCTTGATCTCGTTAATCGCCGATTCGGCGCGAGGAATCGCCAGCGACGTCGCGTCGAGCGAGCCTCTTGCCTCAGCCGCCTTGCCTTTCAAACGAATGATTTCTACCGGCGACACAGCGCCGCTGGCAATCAAAGGCGTCGACATCGCCAGTTCCTGTTGGATGAACCCCAGCGAATTGCGGTACTGATCCTGCTTGGAGCGAAACTCCGCCAGCTCTTGCTGCTTCTGCCGCAGTTGCTCCTGCAAGGTGCGCTGCTCACTGGCCAGTCGCCGTTGCCGCGAGTCGTACAGCGACTGCTCATCAGCAGCCACTTGCGGTGCTTTGGCCAGCACTTCGGCTGAGGGTTTGAACGGCTTGCCTTCAGCCTCCGCCGACAGCCGCTCCACTTGCGCGGTCAACGTGTAGCGGTCCACCTCGCTCTCGCCCTTGTTCGACAGAAACCGCGTGTCGTCCAGGCGCAGCAGCGTGTCGCCCTTGTTCACCAGTTGCCCCTCACGCACGAATATTTCGGTGACGATCCCGCCTTCCAGATTCTGAATCACCTGCACCTTGCTCGACGGAATGGCCTTGCCTTCGCCCATGGTGACTTCCTGGATGACGGCAAATTTGGCCCAAACCAAAGCGCTGACAATTAACGCGGCAGCGATCCACACGGTCAGTCGCGAACGCCGGGAGGAATCCTGCGCGACCACGCCGGCCACCTCGGGCATGAACTCGTGATCGACGTGATTGCCCGGGCGAAAGTAGCTGTTATAGCTCTGAGCGGATGACATGGGTAACGCTCCTTAAACCAGGGCCTGGCCGACACGGCCTTTGCGCAATGCTTCGATGACCTGCTCTTTTGGGCCGTCGGCAACCACTTTGCCGTTGTCCAGCACCACCAGCCGATCCACCAGACTCAACATCGACATGCGATGGGTCACCAGCAGCAGGGTTTTGCCCTGCATCAGCGTCGCCAGTTTGTGCCGCAGTACGTCTTCGCTGCTGTTGTCCATATGGCTGGTGGGTTCGTCCAGCAGCATGATCGGCGGATCGAGCAACAGCGCCCGCGCGAGCAAGACGGCTTGGCGTTGACCACCAGACAGCAACTGCCCGCGCTCGCCAACCGGCCTGTCATAACCCAGTGGGTGATGCCGCGCCAGATCGCCCACGCCGGTGATTTCTGCCACTTCCAGCATCCGGGCATCGCTGACGTAGCGCGCGCCCAGCGTCAGGTTGTCGCGCAAGCTGCCTGCCAGCAGCGGCAGGTCATGGGCGACGTAGCCCACTTGCTGGCGCAGATCGGCCACGTCCACCTGCCTCAAGTCCAGACCGTCCAATAACAGTTGCCCTTCATCCGGCGTGTAGAAACCCATCAGCAGCCGCGCCAAGGTGCTTTTCCCCGAGCCGCTGCGGCCGATGATGCCAATGCGCTCACCGGGCCGGATGTTGAGCGTGATCTCGGTCAACGCCTGTGCGCCCTGGCCGCCATAACTGAAACTGGCCTTGACCACGTTGATCGCGCCTTTGAGCCGCACGTGTTCCAGCGCACGTTTTGATCCGTCACGCTCTTGTGGCAAGGCCATCAAGGCGTCGGTGCTTTTCATCGTCACTTGCGCCTGTTGATAGCGAGTGATCAGCCCGGCGATCTGTCCGAGCGGTGCCAACACGCGGCTGCCGAGCATGTAGCTGGCAACCAGCGCGCCCACGCTCAGATTGCCAGCGATGATGATGTAAACCCCGGCGACGATGGTTGCCATGCCGGAGAACTGCTGGATGAACAACGTGCCGTTACTGGCTAGCGCCGAGAGATCGCGCGCGTGGCTGTCCAGACGGGTGAGGGCGCCGTGGGTCGATTCCCATTTGTGCTGGCGCTCGCTTTCAGCGCTGCACGCTTTGAGGGTTTCCAGCCCGCCGAGGGTTTCCACCAACAAGGCTTGGCGTTCAGCGCCCAGCGCGAGGCTTTTTTCCACGGTGTCGCGCAGGCGGATCTGCACCAGCCAGGCGAACAAAATGGTGATCGGAAACGCAACCAGCGGGATCACCACCAGCCAGCCACCGAGCATGCCGATCACTGCCAGCATTAATACGGCGAACGGCAGGTCGATGATGCTGGTCAGGGTGACGGCGGTGAGAAATTCCCGCAGTCCCTGGAAGTCATGAATGCTCTGGGCGAAGCCGCCGATGCTGGCCGGGCGCGCTTTCATCGACATGCCGGTGATGCGCTCGAACAAGGTCGCCGACAGAATTACATCGGTTTTCTTGCCGGCCTGATCCAGCAAATTCGCCCGCACCAGGCGCAGGGTCAGCTCGAACGCCGTGCCGATCAGCAGACCGATGGCCAGCACCCACAAGGTCGATGTTGCCTGGTTGGGCACCACGCGGTCGTAGGTCTGCATCACGAACAGCGGCACCATCAGCCCCAGCAGGTTGATCAGAAAACTGGCAAGAATCGCATCGCCATATAGGCCGCGAGACAGTTTCAGGGTGTCGCGAAACCAGGTTTGCACCCGAGGCACCAACGGCGCGCGCAGGTTTTCCAGCTCATGGCGGGGGCGGGCGTATAACGCCTGACCTGTGTAGATCGCTTGCAGTTCTTCACGGGTGACGTGTTGTTCACCGCCCTCAGCCTCGCTCGGCAGGATCAGCGCGCGACCGTCTTCTTCCCAGCGTCTGAGCACCGCGCATCGATTGCCCTTGAGTAGCAGGAGTACGGGCAGATTCAAACCGTCGATGGCGCTCAGGTCGCGGCGCAACATGCGCGCCTGCAAACCTGCGCGAGCAGCGGCGCGAGGCAGAAGATCGACATCAAGGCGCTGCTGCGCCAGCGGTAGTCCGGCGCTGAGGCTGGTGCGGCTGGCGCTGCAATCGTGCAGCTTGCACAAGATCAGCAAGCCGTCGAGCAGCGGGTCGTCGAAATTCGAACGTGGGTCAATCGGGTGCGGCAATTCCATGCTGGTCACAGACTTCTCCCCGGCGCAGTCGCGCTACTTCATCTCAGGCAGGCGTGCTTCGTTTTTGACTTCTGTCATGGCGACCGCCGCGGCGGGCAGCACGACGCGGGCCTTGCGCAACAGCTCGCCTTCAGTGGCCAGTACTCGATACATCGAGTATTCCTCGGTGTACCGCAGCTCGGTGTAACGGCGGGAGGCGTTGTACAGCTCGTTTTCGCTGTCCAGCAGGTCGAGCAGGGTGCGTTGGCCGAGCCCGAACTGATCCTGATAGGCCGCACGCACACGGGTGGTGGTTTCCGCGTATTCCCGAGCAATCGGGGTCTGGGTGCGCGCGTTGTTCATGGCGTTCCAGGCGAGCGACAGGTTCTCGTTGAGCATGCGCAGGGCGTTGTTGCGGATGTCCATCGCCTGGCCGGTTTTGTATGAATCGGACCTCAGGCGCGCTTGGTCACGGTTGCCGTTGTACAGGTTGTAATTCATCACCACGGCGGCGCGCCACTCGTTGTCATGGCCTTCTTCGCCCTGGATATTGTTGTTGGCGCCGACGGCCAGTTCGCCGTCAAAGCGCGGATAGAACGGTGACTTGGCGACTTCGTATTGCTTTTCGGCGGCCTGCACATCGGCCTGTGCCGACTTCAAGTAAGGGTTGTTGTTGAGCATGCTTTGCTTGGCATCGGGCAGGGATTTGGAGACCTCACCCTTGATCGACGGCGGCGCTTCCAGCTCGTCGGGCATCTTGCCCACGGCGCTGAAGAAGTTGGCTTCGGCATCCTGCAAGTCCACTTGCGCGGTATAGAAATTGTTTTCAGCCAACGCACGACGGGCCTTGGACTGATCGCGGTCCGCGTTGCTGCCAATCCCCTGATTGCTGCGCAGACCGATCTGGTCGTTGATGCGCAAATGCGCCTGGAGATTGTTCTTCGCCAGGTCCAGCAGCTCGCGTCGTTTGAGCACTTCGAGATAGACCTCGATGGCCCGCAGCGCCAAGTCTTCGGAGGTGCCGCGCAGGTAATAGGCGCGGGAATTGACCACTGCTTCCGTGCGGCCCACTTCATTCTTGGTATTGAAACCGTCGAACAGCATCTGCCGCAGACGCAGTTCCGACTGGGTGTAATTCAGGGTTTCTTCGTTGTGATTGCCGACAAAGCGAGTGGTCGGGCTGTCGGTGTGCTGGCGGCCGTAAGCGGCGTTCAGATCCACCACCGGGCGATATCCGCCTTTGGCGAAGTTCACGTCCTCGTCGGCGGACAGTCGGTTATTCACGTTCGAGCGAATCTCCGGGTGGTAATCGATCGTGTTCTGTATCGCTTGAGTCAGCGACATGGCTTGCGCTTGAGCGCAGCCCACCGCCAACACGACTGCTATGTAGAGCGGGGTCAAATCGCGCATGAGTACTTCTCCCTGGAATGATGTCCTGCTGCTTTCGCCAAAAAACCGACGACCTATGCGACCAAAACCGTATCAGGTTTGTAACATCACAGCTAAGAACAACTTTCGGGATTGCTCAGACGATTTTTTCATAAGCGTTATTCCAAAAAAAACTTATGTCGTTTTCTGATTTCAAGCGATTGTTGATTCACGTAATCGCGCTTATTCATTGGTTTACGGGTGGTAAAGACAGATTTATCAAGAATCAGCAAAAATTTGACAGCGTTTGATCAGGCGATTTTTAGAGCGAAAAACTTGAAAAGATTCAGCGACATAAAATTGTCGTTTGATGCTAGCTCTGAGCCACCTTGTTACTTTGATCAAACATATTTTGTTGGATTCGTAACATTTATGAGTCGGGATTGCAGCAAAAGGGAGTGGATATGGCGAGTTTGATCGGTACGGTTCGGCAAGTGGTGGGCGATGTTTTCGCGGTCGCGAGCAACGGCACCAAACGTTTGTTGATCGAAGGCGACAAGGTGTATGCCGGAGAGCAGTTGCAGACGGGGGCGACAGGAGCCGTCGCTGTGCATCTGGCCAAGGGCGGCGAATTGACCCTGGGTCGCGACAGCCGCATGCCGTTGACCCCGGAAATCCTCGCCAACCACGCCACTCCCATCGATACGCCTGACCCGACCGTACCGAGCCAGGGCCAACTCACTGCCGCGCAGCAGGCCATCGCGGCGGGCGCCGACCCGACGCAAGTCACCGACCCCCCGGCCGCAGGCAGTGCCAACCCCGGTGGAACGCCGAGCGCGCTGGGCGGTGGGCACACCGCGGTGTTGCTGACGGAAACCGCAGGCGTGGTCGTGCCGGTGATTGGCTTCCCGACTGCGGGCCTGGGCAGCGTGCCCGAATTCCCGCTGGGGCGAATTTACGGGGACGATGGGTCGCCGGACTTTTCGCTGCCGCCGCTGGTAGAGCCACCCGTCACCGTGCCGCCGGTGCAACCGCCGCCCGTCGAGCCACCGCCGGTTGTGCCGCCTGCTGTCGAGCCGCCTCCGGTTGAACCACCACCGGTCGAGCCACCTGTTGTGGTGCCGCCGCCAATCGAGCCGCCACCGGTGGAGCCTCCGGTCGTAGTGCCCCCGCCAGTGGAACCGCCACCCCCTGTCGAGCCTCCTGTCGTGGTGCCGCCGCCGGTGGACAACGCAGTGACACTGGGCAACAGCCAGCTCACGCTCAATGAAGCCAATCTGCCCGGCGGTTCCAACCCTGACGACAGCGCGCTGACCCAGACCGGTACCGTCAAAATCAATGCGCCCGACGGCCTGCAAACCCTCACCGTGGGCGGCATCAGCGTGATCGTCGACGGCGTGGCACTGGCCAATCCGCAGTCGATCACCTTGCCGTCGGGCAGCACGCTGACCATCAGCAATTATAACCCGGCCACGGGCGAGGTCAGTTACAGCTACACGCTGAACAACCCGGAAACCCACAATCAGGGCGATGGCACGATCAACAACGAGCAGATCGCGGTGCATGCAGTCGACAGCGATGGCGACGTGGCCGATGGCAACATCAACATCGTGGTGCTCGATGACGTACCGAATGCCGGCGCTGATATTGGCTGGGTCGCGGCGGGTGGCGATACCAGTGGCAACCTTTTGCTCAATGACACGGCGGGTGCTGATGGTGCAGGGCCTGGCGGCTTGATTATCGGCGTGAAGGCGGGCGGCGACACGTCCACCGCAGTGACCACAGGGCTGAACACCGTGATCGTCGGCCTGTACGGCGAGCTGATCGTCGATGCCCAGGGCAATGCTGTTTACACCGCCAACCCCGGCGTGGTGCCCGACGGCACGCAGGATATTTTCACCTACACCATCCGCGACGCCGACGGCGATACCAGCACCACCACCGTCACGGTCAATGTCGTGCCCGGTAAACCTGATGGCGGCGTGATCATCGAGCCGGGCGATTGCACGGTCAACGAAGCCAATCTGCCCGGCGGTTCCAACCCTGACGACAGCGCGCTGACCCAGACCGGTACCGTCAAAATCAATGCGCCCGACGGCCTGCAAACCCTCACCGTGGGCGGCATCAGCGTGATCGTCGACGGCGTGGCACTGGCCAATCCGCAGTCGATCACCTTGCCGTCGGGCAGCACGCTGACCATCAGCAATTACAACCCGGCCACGGGCGAGGTCAGTTACAGCTACACGCTGAACAATCCGGAAACCCATAACCAGGGCGATGGCACGATCAATAACGAGCAGATCGCGGTTCATGCAGTCGACAGCGATGGCGACGTGGCCGATGGCAACATCAACGTCGTGGTGCTCGACGACGTGCCGAATGCTGGCGCTGATATTGGCTGGGTCGCGGCGGGTGGCGATACCAGTGGCAACCTTTTGCTCAATGACACGGCGGGTGCTGATGGTGCAGGGCCTGGCGGCTTGATTATCGGCGTGAAGGCGGGCGGCGACACGTCCACCGCAGTGACCACAGGGCTGAACACCGTGATCGTCGGCCTGTACGGCGAGCTGATCGTCGATGCCCAGGGCAATGCTGTTTACACCGCCAACCCCGGCGTGGTGCCCGACGGCACGCAGGATATTTTCACCTACACCATCCGCGACGCCGACGGCGATACCAGCACCACCACCGTCACGGTCAATGTCGTGCCCGGTAAACCTGATGGCGGCGTGGTCATCGAGCCGGGCGATTGCACGGTCAACGAAGCCAATCTGCCCGGCGGCTCCAATCCCGATCACGATGCGCTGACCCAAACCGGCACCGTAAAAATCAACGCCCCCGACGGCCTGCAAACCCTCACTGTGGGCGGCATCAGCGTGATCGTCGACGGCGTGGCACTGGCCAATCCGCAGTCGATCACCTTGCCGTCCGGCAGCACTCTGACCATCAGCAATTACAACCCGGCCACGGGCGAGGTCAGTTACAGCTACACGCTCAATACGCCAGAAACCCACAATCAGGGCAACGGCACGTCGATCACTGATCAGATCCCGGTGCATGCCGTGGACAGCGACGGCGATGTGGCGGACGGCAATGTCAGCGTCAGGATCGTCGATGACACGCCCCATGCCCAAGCTGATCTGGCGGGTGTGGCAGCGGGCGGCGCGGTCAGTGGCAACATTCTGCTCAACGACACGGCAGGCGCAGACGGCCCAGGTCCGGCAGGGCTGGTAGTCGGCGTGAAAGCGGGCGGCGACACGGCACATTCGGTGTCCGGCGGCGTCAACACGGTGATCAGTGGGATGTACGGCACGTTGATCGTCGATGCCCAAGGAAACGCGACCTATCAAAGCAATCCGGATCTGGTCGGTGCTCACGGCGGGAAAGACGTATTCACCTACACCATTCAGGACGCCGACGGCGACACCAGCACCACCACCATCACGGTCAAAGTGGACCCGCCGTGCCCGCCGATTGCCTGCAACGATCACGACGTCACGGTGCTGGAAAGCGCGCTGGATGTGCACAAGGATGGTCAGGATCTGGCGCCCGGCAAAGTGACCGGCAGCAATCCGGGCTCCACCGCGGAAACCGGCAGCGGTACGGTGGCCGATTCCGTCAGTGGCGGTAACGGCGCACTGACCTTCAGTCTGAACAACGCTGAAAATGGAACTGCCAACGGTGCCTACGGTGTGCTGCACCTGAACGCTGACGGCACCTACACCTACACGCTGACCTCCGCGCCGCAAACGACGCCTGCGGCCAACGACGGGCCGAACATCACCCATGACACCTTCAGCTACACGGTTACCGATGCATTGGGGCATTCGTCCACCGCGCAGATCGTGGTCAACATCGTCGATGACCAGCCGATCGCGGCGTGCATCGATCAGACCGTCACCAGTGAGCAGACCCATACCAACCTGATGCTGATCGTCGATAACTCTGCAAGCATGAACGAGGCGTCCGGGGTCAATGGGCTGCCGCGGCTGGACTTAGAGAAACAATCGATCATCGAACTGCTCAACAAGTACGACGCTTTGGGCGATGTGCGCGTGCAGGTGGTGACGTTCAACAGTCAGGCGGATGTGGTCAGTAAAGAATGGGTCGATGTCGCCACCGCCAAAAGCATGATCGCGGCGATTCAGGCGGGCAACGGCACCAACTACGACGCAGCACTGGCCGCCGCGCAGCAGGCGTTCGGCGAGAAGGGCGCGTTGAGCGGGGCGCAGAACCTGGCATATTTCTTCTCGGACGGCAATCCGACGCTCTCGCCGCAGCATTCCGATCCCGGCAGCCAGCCCAACCCTGGCCGTGGCGACGGCATCGACATCAATGAAGAGCAGGCCTGGACGCAATTCCTCGACACCCATCACATCAATGCTTACGCGATTGGTGTGGGCACCGATGTCAGCAGCACGTACCTCAATCCGGTCGCCCACAACGGCGCGACGGGCACCGACAGTAATGCGGTGATCGTCACTGATCTCGGACAACTGGACGTGGTGCTCAGCGGGACGGTGCAGGGCGGGGTGCATGGCAGCCTGCTGGAAGGCGGGACATTTGGTGCTGATCAGGGCTTTATCAAATCCATCAGCGTCGACGGCACCACCTACAGCTACAACCCTCGGGCGTTCAGCCATTCGGGCGGGGTTATTGCCAGCGGCGGCGAGGATCACGGCAACTTCGATCCGCGCAGCAATACGCTCACCGTCACCACCGAGCACGGCGGTACGCTGGTGATGAACATGGACAGCGGGGCCTACACCTACACGCCAGCATCGGGCGTGCAGCAGCCGCAGACCGAAAATATCCACTACGTACTCAGCGATTTCGACGGTGATCTGGCCTCGGCGCAGCTGACAATTCACGTCATCGCGCCGCCGGTTTACGAGGCTCCGACGGCGGTGGCGGACAACGTCATCACCAACATCACCTCCACCAGCGTCGAGATTCCTGCCGCGGCATTGCTCGCTAACGATATCTCGACCAATGGCGGTTCATTGGGCGCCTCGCCGACGGTGTTCGAAACCGGCTGGGCTGCGAAGAATGCGGACTTCACCGCCTCGTCGCAGAAGGTCATTCAATTCAATGGGACCAAAGACAGAGACATCAACCACCTGAAAAATCTGGAGCGCAGTGATTTCTTCAACACCAGCGCGACAGCGGCGCTGTTGGTGATCACTGGATATCTGGGGGCGGTCAATGCCTCGCCATCCAACGCTCAGGATCTGTACAGCGTTCATCTCAAAGCAGGGGAAACGGTCACCGCCGATCACAACCTGACCAACAACGTGCTCGGCATGGCCTGGCAGTTTGAAAACGGCGCGTTCCACGGCATCGCTGACGGCGGCACTTTCACGGCGACCGAAGACGGCGTTTACCGCCTGGTGGTGGTCAATCAGGCCTCAGCTCCGGTGAACGAGCACTACACGCTGAACCTGTCGATCGACACCAGCGCGGTCAACAATACGCCGGACGTTCACAGCACCTACACCGCCACCGATGCCCATGGCGGCAGCAGCACGGCGGCGGTGAATATCAGTCATCAGGACGGGCCGGTGGTGCTGGGCACTACGGGCGATGACGTATTGGTCGGCGCAGCGGACAGCCACTTGCACGGCGGCGACGGCAATGACGTGCTGGTGGCGGGCGCTGGTAATAACGAACTGTTCGGCGATGCCGGCAACGACACCCTGTTCAGTGGCGCGGGCAATGATGTGCTCGACGGTGGCGCGGGGAATAATACGGCCGATTACTCGCTGGCGACGGCGGGGGTGACGGTCAGCACTGGCGTCAACGGTCCGCAGGATACAGTGGGGGCGGGCACGGACACGCTGGTCAATATCGACAACCTGGTGGGTTCGAACTTCAACGACCACCTGACCGGCGATGCGGGGCACAACGTCCTCAACGGCGGGCTGGGCAATGACGTGCTCAACGGCATGGAAGGCGATGACCTGCTGATCGGCGGACCGGGCAACAACACCCTGACCGGTGGGCCGGGGAATGACACCTTCCAGTGGATGGCCGGCAACACCGGGCACGACACCATCACCGACTTCACCTTCGGTGCCGACAAACTGGACCTGTCGCAGTTGCTGCAAGGTGCCCACGAAGACGCGAACTCACTGGAAAACTTCCTGCATTTCAGCATCAGCGGCAGTGATTCGAGCGTGGTTTCGACCATCTCGGTCAGCGCTGTTGCGGGCGGAGCGACCACTCAAACCATCGACTTGGCAGGCGTCGACCTCGCCCAACACTACGGCGTCGCCCCTGGGGCCGGCGGCATGGTGGCGGGCGGGCCGGACACCGCATCAATCATCACCGGCATGCTGGGTGATCATTCGATGAAGGTCGATACCGTTTGAGGGAGGCTGGCGGTGTGCCGGAAACACCGCACCACTTTGTGTAGTACGGACCTGTAGAAGCGCGCTTGATGATCGTTCCCACGCAGAGCGCGGGAACGATTATCTGAGGCTAGATCTTGCGCAATGTCTTCTGCCGCACGATATAAATCGTTACCAGCACCGCACTCGCCAGCATGAACACCCTTGCCCAGATAAACGGCACCAGCCAGCACGAAAAACCGATGCTGATCCACATCAGCCCAACGGCGTAAACCTTGCCCTTGAGCGGGATGCCGTTGCCTTCCAGGTAATCGCGGATCCAGGGGCCGAGGCGTTTGTTGTTGATCAGCCATGCGTAGAACCGCGGAGAGCTGCGAGCAAAGCAGGCAGCGGCCAGCAACAGAAATGGCGTGGTCGGCAACACCGGCAGGAATATCCCGATAACCCCCAAAACCACGCTCAGCCAGCCAACGCCGATCAAAAAAAAGCGCACGAGCCGGTGACGGCTCGTGCGCGGTGTTGGCTGCCCTGAGTTGCACTGCGCCATAGGCGCCGACTCAGTGGTGGCGGGGTTTGAGGATCGCCGGTTTTTCGTCCGGTGCTTGGAGCAACAGATAAAGGGCGGTCAGCGCTTCCGGAATCTGCACGATCATGTCGTCCATCAGATTAGCGTCGGCGGCGATGTCAGCGAACTCAGGTTGCTCGTCGAACAGACCCGAACCGACCATGATCGGCAGCAGCATCTCGCTGACTTCCTCTTCATCGTTGGCGAACCAGGCCGATTCACGCATGAACACGCCTTCCATGAAGCCGATGCACCAGCCGCGCAGTTCGGAATCGTCAGGGTCATCGCCCAGATCCAGATCGCATGGCAGCTCGAATTCTTCATCGGAGGCCAACTGGCGCGCGATGTGCGCTTGCAGCTGGACCAGCGTGGCTTCGATTTCGGCGTGCTGGGACTCATCAACGTAGGGAGGCGGCTCGGCGAACAAGGCGTCGATCCACTCACGCTCTGGCACGGATTCGGCGCAGATCGACAAGGCGGTCATGTAGCCGTGAGCGGCCACGTAGTCCAACGCTTCGTCATGCAGCTCATCGGCGTCGAGGAAGACTTGCAGGCGGGTTAGTTGCTCAGCGAAGGACATTGGACGAGTTACCTTGGAAATAAACAAAGCTGAATTCTAGGCCCTGAGCGTCGCGTGCGCCAGCGGCGAGGCTGATGCAATCGGTATTGCGCTTAATTTCGACCGCTCATGTCGCTGCTGTCCTTTCAATGGAAACGCTCCGGTATACTGCGGCGCTTTGAAATTCCGACAGCGGATGATTCGCCGCTGTAGCAGCACAAACCGGGGTAACTATGCTCGACCAGGCTCAGCGCGTACTTAAAGACATCTTCGGCTACGACAGTTTTCGTGGCCGCCAGGGTGCCATTATCGAGCGTGTAGCCAATGGCGGTGATGCATTGGTGCTGATGCCCACCGGGGGCGGCAAGTCCCTGTGTTTTCAGGTCCCGGGGCTGTTGCGCGATGGCCTGGCGGTGGTGGTTTCACCGTTGATCGCTTTGATGGACGATCAGGTGGCGACGCTCGAGGAATTGGGTGTTTCCGCCGCCGCGCTGAACTCGACTCTCAATGCCGAACAGCAGCGCGATCTCGCCAACCGGATTCGTCTGGGCGAGATCAAAATGCTCTACCTGGCCCCGGAACGCCTGGTTCAGCCACGGATGCTGGCATTTTTGCAAAACCTGAAAATCGCCCTGTTCGCTATCGACGAGGCGCACTGCGTGTCGCAATGGGGCCATGATTTCCGCCCTGAATACCTGCAACTGGGACAACTGGCCGAGCTGTTCCCCGATGTGCCGCGCATCGCGCTGACCGCCACCGCCGACAAGCGCACCCGCGAGGAGATCGTCCAGCGGCTGCACCTGCAGAACGCCGAGCGCTTTCTCTCCAGTTTCGACCGACCCAATATTTTCTATCGCATCGTGCCCAAGGAGCAGCCGCGCAAACAGTTGCTGGCTTTCCTGTCCGAGCGGCGCAGCGACGCGGGCATCGTTTATTGCCTGTCGCGCAAGAAAGTGGATGAAATTGCGGTGTTCCTCAGCGACAACGGCTACCCCGCGTTGCCATATCACGCCGGTCTGCCCATCGAGACCCGCTCCAGCAACCAGCGTCGTTTCCTCAACGAGGAAGGCCTGATCATGGTTGCCACGATCGCCTTCGGCATGGGCATCGACAAACCCAACGTTCGTTTCGTGGCGCACATGGATTTGCCCAAATCCCTGGAAGCTTATTACCAGGAGACCGGCCGGGCAGGGCGCGACGGGCTGCCGGCGGACGCCTGGATGGCGTACGGCCTGCAAGACGTGGTGATGCTCAAGCAGATGTTGCAGAACTCCGAAGGCGACGAACGCCACAAGCGGGTCGAGCAGCACAAGCTCGATGCCATGCTCGCCTTGTGCGAAGAAACCCGCTGCCGTCGTCAGACATTGCTCGCCTACTTCGACGAAGACATGCCCAACCCGTGCGGGCATTGCGATAACTGCGTCGATGGCGTGCAGACCTGGGACGCGACCGAGCCTGCGCGACAAGCGCTCTCGGCGATCTATCGCACCGGCCAACGTTATGGCGTCGGCCACCTGGTGGACGTGCTGCTGGGCAAATCGAACGACAAGGTCCAGAGCTTTGGTCATCAGCACTTGGCAGTGTTCGGTGTCGGCAAAAGCCGCAATGAAAGCGAATGGCGTTCCTTGTTCCGACAGCTAGTGGCCCGAGGTCTGGCCGACATCGACCTGGAAGGCTACGGCGGATTGCGCCTGAGCGACACTTGCCGGCCATTGTTGCGCGGCGAAGTCACCCTCGAGTTGCGCCGCGATCTCAAACCGCAGACCACGGCAAAATCTTCCGGCAGCAGCCCTGCCAGCCAACTGGTGCGCGGCGAAGAGCGCGAGGAGTGGGAAGCCCTCCGCGCACTGCGACGCAAACTGGCCGAAGAGCATGGCGTGCCGCCGTACGTGATTTTCCCGGATTCCACGTTGCTGGAAATGCTGCGCAGCAAGCCCGGCTCCATGGCTGAAATGGGCCGTGTCAGCGGGGTGGGCGCGCGCAAGCTGGAGCGTTACGGCGAAGCGTTTCTCGAAGTTTTGGGTGGCTCGGCGCCGGCGCTCAAGGTGGTCGCCGATGTGCGTCACGAGCTGATCAGTCTGGCGCGTGCCGGCATGACGCCGATGCAGATCGCCGGGCAATTGCAGTGTTCGGAAAAGAATGTCTACACCCTGCTGGCCGAAGCCATTGGCAAACAGCAGTTGTCGCTGGAGCAGGCGCTGGATCTTCCGGAAGACCTGCTCGGTGAAATTCAGGACGCCTTCCTGGATGGCGAAGGCGAGTTGCCGCCAGTCGCGGCTATCGCAGAAATGTTCGTCGGCCGCGTGCCCGAAGGCGTGCTGTATTGCGTGCGAGCGGCGTTGCAGTCTGAGTTTGAGGTCTAGCGAGCGCGGCAAGTCTATGTGGGAGCGGACCTGTCCGCGAAGACAATGGTGCAAACTACACAACTTCATTGAATGTACCGCCGTCTTCGCGGACAGGTCCGTTCCCACGGATTCAAATCTGGCGCCCTGATCCCAAGCCAAACCCGCCGCACTCCGGACTCCCCGGCCATCTGCGACGAATCACCACATCCGAATACTTGCCTGATTTCAAGCTCCATGGTTAGCTGCCTATCAATCAGCAGAGCCGTCAACCATAGAGTCATTTATGCCCCTAACTGAAGAACATCGCTTCGGCATGCAACTGGCCCACACCTCCCGTGGCTGGCGTGCCGAACTTGATCGGCGCCTGGCTGATCTGGGGTTGTCGCAGGCCCGCTGGCTGGTGTTGTTGCATCTGGCACGCTTCACTGAGGCGCCGACCCAGCGCGAGCTGGCGCAAAGTGTCGGTGTCGAAGGCCCAACCCTGGCGCGCTTGCTCGACAGTCTGGAAAATCAGGGGCTGGTGCGTCGTCAGGCTGTTCTGGAAGATCGCCGGGCAAAAAAGATCGTACTCAGTGACACCGCGCGTCCGTTGATCGAGAAAATCGAAACCATCGCCAACGCCTTGCGCCATGAGCTGTTCATGGGCATTGATGAAGAAGAACTGCGCGTTTGCATGCGGGTTCACGCGAAAATCCTCGCCAATCTCGAAAAACCCTGAATCCTGCGCGTACATCGCCTTAAATACGTTGTACGCGCCTCAGCATCCTGTTCTATTTGCACCCATACTTGTTTCACTCCGGACATGGCGTCCATTACGTCAATGAATAGCAGGCAAGCCTGCCTCGTTTTCCATAAGGGTTCGCATGCTGAAGAGTTTTCGGGCTGATCGTAGGCGCGTCTCGATGTCTGGGCCTCGCGTCAAAGCTGGTCTTCGTGCTGGCTTGCTGACAATGGCGATTGCATCGGCGTCGTTGCTACACAGCAGCATCGCGGCCGCACTCGGGCTGGGTGATATCACGCTGCATTCGGCCATGGGCCAGCCGCTCAATGCCGACATCGAATTGATCGAGGCCAACGGCCTGAGCCCTGAAGACATCATGGTTAGCCTGGCGTCTGCCGAAGCGTTCAGCAAAGCCGGGGTCGAGCGGGTATTTTTCCTCAGCGACCTGCGTTTCACCCCGATCATCCGTGGCAATCGCGGTGTGGTGCATATCGAATCGCGAAAGGCCGTCACCGAGCCTTATCTGAATTTCCTGGTCAGGCTGGTGCGTCCGAACGGCGACCAGTTGCACGAATACACGGTCTTGCTTGACCCGCCAGACTCACCCGCCGGCTTGGCCGCCACTCGCAGCAGAACCACCACACTGGCAGGCTCCGCTTCCAAGACGCCTGAGTCGCGTATGCCAGTCGCGCCGCCCGCTGCGGTGCAAGGCAAACACTACACCGTGGTTGCTGGCGACAGTCTGGCGTCGATAGCCAAACGGGTGCAGGCCCCAGGCAGCAAAGCGTCCTTCGCTGAGTTGGCCACTGGCATTCAGGCACTCAATCCACAGGCCTTTGCTGGCGGGGAGCGCAGCCGACTGAAAGTGGGGCAGAGTTTGCTGTTGCCAGACGCCGCCCGAGCGCCTGTTCAGGCAGCACCTGCCGCTGCCGTCGCTCCCGTTTTGCCAGCAACTGCCAGCGCCCCGGCGCCCGATAACAGCGTGCCGCAGGTCGCCGAGCAGCTGACTGCTACCGTTCTGGAAAATCAACAACTGAGCAAGAGCGTTGATGACCTGAAAAACCAGGTGCAGAAGGCTGAAGAGGACGTGACGGGCAAGAACAAACAGATCTCCGAACTCCAGACGCAACTGGCCGAGCTGAAATCCTCATCAGGCAACCGCGCACCGACCGTTGCACCGACAGCCGCGCCTGCGCCAGTGGTCGCTGCGGCGCCCGTCGCTGCGGCAGATGACTCCAGTGATTTGCCGTGGCCCTTGTTGCTCGGCGCGGTACTGATCTTGTTGTTGCTGTTGGGGCTTGCTTATTCGGTGCGCCGCAACCGGATCAAAAACCAGCTGGCTCTGATCCCTGAGCCCGTTGAACCCATCGTCAAACCGGCTCAATCGGCAGTCACGCCGGTGTTCGAGGTGCCTGATGTTGCGCCTAGACCTGCAGTTTCTACCTCGTCCACGTCGACGACCTCATCTGGCCAACGACTCGCGGGTGCCTCTACTGATGCGCTGGACGGCGCAAGCATTTATATCGCTTACGGTCGTTTCACCGAGGCGCTGGCCATCTTGCGTGAAGCCCTGCAAAAGCAACCTCAACGTACGGATTTACGCCTGAGAATCCTTGAATTACTGGGCGAGCAAGGCGACCTGGTCGGTTTTGACGAAGAAGAAAAAGTGCTGCTGAACCAAGGCATCGAGCCACATCGCCTGCAAGAAATACGCTCGCGCTACCCCAAACTGAAACTGGCCGCGCAGCCAGCGCCCGTTGCGCCGGCACCCGTCGCGTCAGTTGTCGCACCCGCGGTGGTGGCCGCTGCAGCTGCCGTGACGCTTGCAGCGGTGACGCCGCCCGCACGATCCGATGCCCAGCTGGACGAGAACGCTGCAGCGGCGCTCAACCCGAAAACCGAAGATGATTTTCAGCTCAATCTCGACGACCTGTCGATGGATTCCGATTGGGATCTGGTCGATCCGTTCGAAAGCACCCCTGCACCGCGTAAGCCAGTCCCGAAAGGGCCCGAGCCTGTGGATCCTGCGTTCGCCTCCGATTTGCGGCAACTGCCCGAAGTGTTCGAAATGCCGGATGAGCAGTTCCTGAGTGATTTCGCAGAGCCTGAGCCGGAGCCTCAGGCCATAGCTGAACATGAGCTGGATTTGGGTCTCGATCTGGACCTGGATATCGACATGGACGCTGACCTGGGCATGGACCTGACGCCAGAGCCCCTCGTTGAAACCACGGTGCAAACCAACAGTGACGCGCTTGATGATGCGTTTCTCGATGGATTCATGGATGACGAATCGGAATTCGATCTGCTGGACATGGAAGAGGAACCGCTGAGCAAGATCAATCAGGCGCAGGTGCTGATTGACGAAGGCAGCATTGAAGAGGCGCGGCAGTTGCTGGAAGAGGTCATCGCCGGCAGCGACGACGGCCCGCAGCAAACGGCTCGTGATTTGCTGGCCGGGATCAGCTGATGTCGGCAAAACCTGAAATCATCATCACCTACTGCACGCAATGCCAGTGGCTGTTGCGCGCCGCCTGGCTGGCGCAAGAGTTGCTCAGCACCTTCTTGGATGACCTGGGCAAGGTGGCACTTGTGCCCGGCACCGGCGGGGTGTTTCACATTAGCTGTGACGGCGTGCAGATTTGGGAGCGCAAGGCCGATGGCGGTTTTCCCGAAGCCAAGGTGCTCAAGCAGCGGGTGCGTGACCAGATCGACCCGCAGCGTGACCTGGGTCACAACGAGCGCAATGCTACGCCTGACGCCTGATTGATTTCCGCCAGTCCCGCGGGAGCGGAACCTGTCCGCGAAAGGGTCAGTACAGCCGATACATTTCTGGGGCCTGACGCTCAATATTCGCGGACAGGTCCGCTCCCACAGGTTTCATACCCGGCTGTCATCACTTCGCCATAGAGTTGTCATGTTCAGTTAACCGTCCCGGTTCAGTCTCATTGAAACCAGACGGAGTGTGTCCATGAGCATTGCTGAAAACGCCCGCCCCAGTCGTAAGCAACGTGTCAGAACCTTATGGATATCCGACGTCCACCTCGGCACTCGGGATTGTCAGGCCGAGCATTTATCGAGTTTTCTCAAGCAATATCATGCCGACAAGGTGTATCTGGTCGGCGACATCATCGACGGCTGGAAATTGCGCGGCGGCATGTATTGGCCGCAAGCGCATACCAACGTCATTCGTCGTTTGCTGACCATGAGCAAGCGCGGCACCGAAGTGATCTACATCACCGGCAATCACGATGAGTTCCTGCGGCGCTACTCGAAACTTATTCTGGGCAACATCCAGTTGGTCGACGAAGCCATCCACACCACGGCCGATGGACGCCAGTTGCTGGTGATTCACGGCGATCAATTCGATGTCATCACCCGCTACCACCGCTGGCTGGCGTTCCTGGGCGACTCAGCCTATGAATTCACTCTGACGCTCAACCGCTGGCTCAATCACTGGCGCGCTCGCTACGGGTATGGCTATTGGTCTCTGTCGGCGTACCTGAAGCATAAGGTCAAGACTGCCGTCAGTTTCATCAGTGATTTCGAAGAAGCCATCGCCCACGAATGCGCCAAGCGCGGGCTGGATGGGGTGGTCTGCGGGCACATTCACCACGCCGAAATCCGTAAGGTCGGTGAGGTGGAGTATCTAAATTGCGGTGATTGGGTCGAATCCTGCACAGCGCTGATCGAGCATTGGGACGGCCACATCGAGCTGTTCAGACTGGCCGATGCGCACATCAGCGCCAAGGCGCGTCAAGAGGCGGAACAGGCGACCGCGTGAACCCTGTGAGTTAGCGATGAGTTAAAACGGCACCTTGCCGCGCAGCATGTCGCGGTACATCGCAAAGTCTCCAAGCAGGCTGTAGAACGGGTATTTGAAGGTGGCAGGGCGATTTTTCTCGAAGAAAAAATGCCCGACCCAGGCAAAGCTGTAGCCGGCCAGCGGCAATATCCACAGCCACATCCAACTGGCGCTGAACAACGCCACTGCCAGAATCAGGATGACCAGTGTAGTACCGATGAAGTGCAGGCGGCGACAGGTGCTGTCGCTGTGCTCCTTCAGGTAATACGGGTAGAAATCGGCGAAACGCTGAAAGGTTTTGACGTTATCCACAGGCTCATCTCTGTTTTTTATATGACGTACTATCAGTCTAGCCGAGCCCTCGACACAATCAGTGACATTGGGTGCCAACGTAGTATCCTTCGGCTATCTGCCGCAGGGGGCGGCGGGTGAAAACAAGAAGACGTGCGCATGGAAAGAACGACTTCTTCCAGCTGGGCGATGGGCATCGTCAAATCGCTGGAAATGGATGGTTTGGATTGCCGGGCGTTGTTCAAGGAGTTGGGGCTGGTGTACGCCGATCTGGAAAATCCGGATGCGCGCTTTCCTCAGGATTCCATGACCCGGTTGTGGCAACGTGCTGTCGAGCTGTCCGGTAATCCGGCGGTCGGGCTGAACATGGCCCGGGTGGTGAGGCCCGCTTCTTTCAGCGTCGCCGGTTACGCGTTGATGTCGTCGCGCACACTCAAAGAAGGCTTCGAGCGACTGGTGCGTTATCAGCGCATCATTGCCGACAGTGCTGACTTGAGTTTTCGTCTGCTGCCCGAAGGTTATGCGCTGATTCTCACCGTGCACGGCGACCATCTCCCCCCGACACGACAGAGCGCTGAAGCGTCGCTGGCTTTTGCACTGGCGTTCTGCGGTTGGCTCACGGGGCGACCGTTGCAGCCCCGTTCGGTGATGATTCAGGGTGACCAACCGAAAAACGTCGAACCCTACAAAAAATTCTTCCACGCACCGCTGACCTTCAATGCGCCCTATGACGCGTTGGTGTTCGAGCGTGCCGACATGGAAGCCCCGCTGCCCACCGCAGACGAGGCAATGGCCAAGCTGCACGACCGATTCGCCGGGGAGTTTCTCGCACGTTTCGCCAGCAATCGAGTTACCCACCAGGCGCGACAGGTACTCTGCCGGCTGCTACCCCAAGGCGAGCCGAAACGTGAAGCCGTCGCGCGGAGCCTGCACCTGTCCCAGCGCACGTTGCAGCGGCGTTTGCAGGAAGAGGGCACCAGCTTCCAGATGCTCCTCGACGACACCCGCCGAGAACTGGCACATCAATATCTCGCCCAACCGAAAATGACTCTGCTGGAAATCGCGTATCTGCTAGGTTTCGCCGACCCCAGCAACTTCTTCCGCGCGTTCAGACGCTGGTTCGATGAGACGCCCGGTGAGTACCGGGCGCGGTTGAATCTGTAGGAGCGAACTTATTCGCGAGGCGGTTTGCCTGACACACCGTAGCGTCTGGCTCGCCAACAAGTTGTCTCCTACAGAGCGTGTGCACGGCGCAATTCTGTAGGAGCGAACTTGTTCGCGAGGCGGCGTGCCTGGCACACCGCAGCGTCTGGCTCGCCAACAAGTTGTCTCCTACAGAGTGCGTGCACGGCTCAAGTCTGTAGGAGCGAACTTGTTCGCGAGGCGGCGTGCCTGGCACACCGTAGCGTCTGGCTCGCCAACAAGTTGTCTCCTACAGAGTGCGTGCACGGCGCAATTCTGTAGGAGCGAACTTGTTCGCGAGGCGGTTTGCCTGACACACCGCAGCGTCTGGCTCGCCA
>NZ_JBSKHT010000007.1:59355-137878 GCF_057128745.1 Pseudomonas rosaeacicularis | reverse complement strand
GTGCACGGCGCAATTCTGTAGGAGCGAACTTGTTCGCGAGGCGGTTTGCCTGACACACCGCAGCGTCTGGCTCGCCAACAAGTTGTCTTTTGCAGCAATGCGTGCAGGGTGCAAGCCTAAGGGAACGATCATGCATTCGGTCAATGCCGCCAGAACGCGGGGATGCACAGCACTAGCACGGTGATGATTTCCAGACGGCCCAGGAGCATGCCGACCGACAGGATCCATTTGGCGGCGTCGGGCAGGGTTGAGAAGTTTCCGGCCGGGCCGATGGTTCCCCCCAAGCCGGGGCCGACGCCGGAGACTGTACTGGCGGCGCCGGTCAGGGCGGTCATCCAGTCAAGGCCGAGCAGCGACAACAGGAGTGCGATCAGGCAAATGGTAATGGTGAAGAAGAACGAAAAGGTCAGTATCGAGCGCACGATGTCGTCGTCCAGGCGGTGGCCGTTGTAGTTCTGCCGAATTACCGCTCGGGGATGGATCAACTGGTGCAGGTTGGCCCGGAGCAGGATGTAAGCGACCTGAAATCGAAACACCTTCACGCCACCCGCCGTGGAGCCGGAACAGCCGCCGATAAAACCCAGATAAAAGAAGATCATCAGCGAGAAATTGCCCCAAAGGCTGTAATCCCCCAGCGCAAAACCGGTCGTGGTCACCACTGAGGTCACGTTCAACGCGACATGGCGCAACGCGTCGTACCACGGCAAATCGGTGGTCGCCCAGTACCAGACGCCCATGACCAGCCAAGTCAACAGCAGCAGGCAGATGAAGCCTTGCACCTGCTGGTCCCTGAACAGCGCCTGGCGATTGCCACGCAACGTCGCGACGAACAACGTGAACGGCAGGCTGCCAAGGATCATCACCACGATCGCTACCCAATGCACGGCCGGTTGCGTCCATTTGGCCAACGATTGATCGGAGGTCGAGAACCCCCCGGTAGAGATGGCCGACATCGCATGGTTGATCGCATCGAACAGGCTCATGCCCGCCAGCCAGAAGGCGACGCTGCCCAACGCCGTGATACCGACATAAATCAGCACGATGAATTTGGCGACCATGTGCGAGCGCGGCATGACCTTTTCAGAACGATCCGATGATTCAGTCTGGAACAGCCGCATGCCACCGATTCGCAGCAACGGCAGAATCGCCACCGCCATACCGATAAAGCCGATACCGCCGAGCCAGTGCAGCAACGAACGCCAGATCAAAATCCCCGGTGACATGGTGTCCAGTCCGCTCAACACCGTAGAGCCGGTGGCGGTGATGCCGGACATGCTTTCAAAGAATGAATCGGTGTAGCTGATATGTTGCGTCAGCAAAAACGGCAGTGCGGCGAAGATGCAGACCACTACCCAACTGCTGACGGTCAGCAGGTACATATCCCGCGGCCGCAGATGCACATGCTCGGGCCGACCGGGAATCACCAGCGCCAGCCCCGCAACAAAGGTGATCGTGCTCGCCCACAGGAACGACGGCAGGTCGCTTGTGCGCTCGAAGATCAGCAGGGTCGCCATCGGTACGACCATCGCCACGGCCAGCGTGATGAGAAAGATGCCGATAATGAAACCGATTATGCGAAGGGTGGGCAACGCCATGCGGTCGCTCTGATGAGGAAATGAAGGGGCGCCATTCTACCCGTGGTCATGCACATGTAAACCGAAGCGCTTTCTGAGTGTCTTGTAGGTAATTGCCACTGCTATTGGTCATTGAAGTTCAACCCGTCCTAGAATGCCCAATCATTTTTCAAAGGAATCGATTTGATGGAAGCGCTCGACCTGTTGCTCACCCGCGTGTCGGTTCCCCGACTGATTGAACCGGCGCCGGACGCCGCGCAACGAGAAATCCTGTTCAGTGCCGCGTTGCGCGCTCCCGACCACGGTCAGCTGCGGCCCTTTCGTTTTCTCACGGTGGAGGGAGATGCCCGTGAACGCATGGGCGCGTTGCTGGCTGAAGCGTTGCAGCAAGGTGGCGGCGAAATCGAAGAGAAGGCCCTCGACAAGGCGCGTAATGGCCCGTTGCGCGCGCCGCTGGTGGTAGTGGTGATCGCCAAATTGCAGGATCACTACAAGGTGCCCAAGAGTGAGCAATTGATCACCGCCGGTTGCGCAGCCCATGGCGTGATACTCGCGGCGTATGCGTTGGGTATCGGCGCGGTCTGGCGCACGGGGGAGTTGTCTTATTCGCCCCATGTGGCGAAGGGATTAGGCCTGGAAGCAGACGAAGAAGTGATCGCGTTTCTTTATCTCGGTACCCCGCAAAACCCGCCACGCGTGGCCTCGAAGGTCGATGTGGTGGATTTTGTGAGCGACTGGCAGGGTTGAACCGACCTGCACAGGATCCCCTGTAGGAGCTGACGAGCAACGCGAGGCTGCGATTGCGGTGTGTCAGACACATTGCATCGCAGCCTCGCGTTGCTCGTCAGCTCCTACAAGTGACCGCAAGGCAGCTCCAGACTTGCGATAAATCCGCCGTCCGGGTGATTCTCCAGAATCAGGTTGCCGCCATGCTTCTCCGCTGCGCGCTTGGCGATCGCCAACCCCAGTCCATAACCTGGCGCTGTCTGGCCGGGCGCGCGATAGAACGGTTCGCCCAGTTGCGCCAGGTGTTCTGGCGCAACGCCCGGGCCGTGATCGCGGACGCTGATACGCATCTGCTCGCCAACCCGCGTAGCGCTTAGTTCGATCGGCTGATTGCTCGGGTTGAACCGCGAAGCATTGCGCAACAGGTTGTCCAGCGCGCGTTCCAGCACATCCGGCCAGCCCAGCAGGCTCACCGTGCGGTCGACTTCTATCTTCACAACCTGATCGCCGGCGCCTTGCTCGGCCTCGGTTTTCAAGTGTTCAAGCAGGCTGCTCAAATCCACTTCCTCGGCGCTGCCCACATCGGCGTCCAGTCGCGCCAGCGCAAGAATTTCGCCAATCAGCGCTTCCAGACGATCACATTCACGGGTCAGTCTGGGCCACAGCAGTTCCCGCTGCTCGGGTTCTGCACGTTCAGCCAACGCCAGTGCGATACGCAGGCGCGTCAAAGGAGAACGCAGTTCGTGGGATACGTCGCGAAGCAACTGACGCTGGCTGCTGATCAAGCTCTGCAAGCGCGCGCCCATGCGATTGAAGTCGTTGGCCAGCACGCCAAATTCATCGCGCCTATCTGCCAGTTGCGCCAGGCTGTTTTGCTGATAAGTGGTTTGCCCCAGATCATGCACGGCCCCCCGCAGGCGGCTCAACGGGCGAGTAATCGATAAGGTCACGAACAGGCTGAACAGCGTCAACACCACTAGCGCAATACCCAACGCACTGAGTGGCCATAACAGGCTTTCGCGGTGCCAGGCATCCAGTTCAGGATGGGGGATGCGATAGATCAGCAGATAGGTTTCGCTGGTTTTCGGGCTGGTGTATTCGGTGGTCAGCCGCCGCCACGGCAGTTGTTGTTTGGGATCATCATGCTGGCGGGCCTCAAAGGCTGCGGCACGGGGAGGGAAGGTGCCAGCAACAACCGCTTCGCCACTGTCGTTGAGCACTTGCACGTCGATGTGATATTTGCGCTTGAGGTCTTGCAGGTAATCCTGCGCCGCTTCCATGCCTTTTTCGTCGTACAACTGCGTCCATTTCTCCGGCAATTTATGCAGACCGGGGTGACGACTGAGAATCCACGCGTCCTGATTGAGCATGTGCCCCAACAAAATCGACAGGCCTGCGACCAATGCAATTGCAAGCCAAAAGCTCGCCAGGATTCGCCAGAACAATGAGCGCACGTGATTCCCTCAAATCAGAAAAACCCGGCACGCCGGAGCGTGTCGGGTTGGACGGTTAACGTAACCGCGATGATCCCGCTGTTACTGGGTTTTTTGCGCTTTCTGCGCTTTCCAGGCCTCGAACTCGGCGCGATCGGCACGGCGCTGTTCCTGGTCTTTCTTCATTTGGTCAAACTGCTTCTGCTGATCAGGCGTCAGCATGGCGCGGATGTCGGTATCGGTCTTGGCGCGTTTGGCGGCAAATTCGTCGTGCATCGCTTTCTGATCGGCTGGCGACAGCTTGGCAAGGTATTTGTCGGTGATCTCGTGGCGACTGCGCATCTGGTCACCCATCAACTTGCCCACTTGCTGGCGTTGCTCAGGGGTCAGGTTGAGTTTGTCGAACGGACCTTTGTGGTGCATGCCTGGACCGCCGTAGCCTGGGCCGCCGTGACCCATCGGGCCGCCATCAGCGGGTGGCATTGCCATCGCAACGGTAGGCAGAGCAGCAGCGAACATCAAAGCCATCAGAGTCTTACGCATGGTGTATCTCCTTGTCTCGAATCCGGCTCTGTGCCGGTTGAGGCCAGTTTAGGGAGATCAAGGTCAAGCGAGGTCAGGCGTGGGTAAAGCTTGGGTAAAGAGGTGTGTGGCGCGATCTGACATAGCAGTGGCACTGCGAACCCTGTAGGAGCCAACTTGTTGGCGAGGCAGACGATGCGCAGTGTCACGCAAGACGCTTCGCGAACAAGTTCGCTCCTACAGAGAGACGCATCACACCGCGTAGTAATAACCCCGGCTTCGCAGTGCGATGATCCGCGGGCTGCCGTCGGCGTGGGGCCCGATTTTCTTGCGCAGGTTGCTGACATGCATGTCCAGGCTGCGGTCGTACAAGGTCAGCTTTCGGCCAAGTGCCAGTTGCGCCAGTTCCTGCTTTTCCAGCGGCTCGCCGGGCTGACCCAGCAACGCTTCCAGCAAACGCGCTTCGGACACGGTCAGGACAAACTCTTGATCGTCGATCGTGACCACGCCGCGCGCAGGGCTGAAGGTCAGGTCGCCCAGCTCCAGTTGCGTCGACACCGCTGTGGGATGGCTACGGCGCAGGACTGCACGTAACCGGGCGGTCAATTCGCGGGGGTCGCAGGGTTTGGCCAGGTAATCATCGGCGCCCAGTTCCAGACCGAGAATCCGGTCCAACGGTTCACCACGGGCCGACAGCATCAGCACCGGCAGATCGGGGTGATCGGTGCGCAGCTGTTTGAGCAATTCCAGACCACTGCCATCGGGCAGCATCACGTCCAGCACTACGGCAGCAGGCGACGCCTCGGCCAAGGCCTTGCGCGCGCTCTGGCCATCGTGGCAGGCGCGCACCTGAAAACCTTCCTGGGTCAACCAACTGCTCAGAAGCTCACACAGCTCCTGGTCATCATCAATTAATAACAGCTCGCTCATGACTCACTCAATTTAGCCATTGCCGACGCTGTCTACGCCAGCCGCTGGCAAAGATACCGCACAGTAGGGCAATCAGTGCAACGCCGCCGCCTGCGACAAACCATTGTTGTTGCTCTGTCAGGACCCGCGCAGGCATGACGGACTGTGCTTCTTTGAGCTGTAACTTGAGCCGTTGGTTCTCCTGGCGCAGGCGACTAAGCGTAATTGTTTCCTGCTCGGTGCCGCCGGCTTGCAGCTGTTTGCTCAATTCTTCGCGCTGACGTTCGCTGTCCGCCAGCTTTTGACGCAGCTCACCGAGCTGGCTCGCGGTGCTGGACAACGGCAGTGTGTGGCTTATCGTATCGGTGGATTCTTCCCCCTCGACACTGAGGCTGATCGCTGAAACGGCCAGCAGGGCTAGCAGCAGACACCAAGGACCTGAACGCATCCGTACTCCTGACTTTTATTAGGCATTTGGCAGGTTGTCGGCAGGGGCGCTCAAATAATGAGCGGGGGGCGGCGGGGGAGGTGTGGCGGGACACATCACCCGGTCATGAGCAGACCGGATGATCGACACAGGCAAGTCTTACGGCAGAACTTGCTTGAACGGCTTGACCACGACGTGATCATAAACGCCAGCCTTGATGTACGGGTCGGCATCGGCCCAGGCTTGTGCGGCGCTGAGGGAATCGAACTCGGCAACGATCAGGCTGCCGGTGAACCCGGCGGCGCCTGGGTCATTGCTGTCCACCGCAGGCATGGGGCCGGCTAGCACGATGCGGCCTTCGTTCTTCAGCACGGTCAGGCGCTCAAGGTGTGCAGGTCGGGCTTCCAGGCGTTTTTCCAGAGAGTTGGCGACGTCTGTTGCAACGATGGCGTAGAGCATGTCAGTCCTCAGTCTTTTTCGGGGAAGGCGTGGCTGCAGGGTCGGCATCATGCATGTGGCGGGCGAGGAATATGCCCTGGCCGAGCAGGAACAACAGCGTCATGCCCAGGCTGCCGAAAACTTTGAAGTCGACCCAGAATTCTTGATAAGTGAACGCGACATACAGATTGGCCGCGCCGCAGAACAGAAAGAACACGATCCAGGCAATGTTCAGTTTGGTCCAGATAGCCTGCGGCAGTGTCAGCGCGTGACCCATGATGCGTTGGATCAACAGACGATCACCGATGAAGTGACTACCGGCAAACACCAGCGCAAACAGCCAGTTGACCACCGGTGCTTTCCACTTCAGGAAGGTTTCGCTGTGAAAGGCCAGAGTCAGGCTGCCGAACACCAGGCAGGCGATCAGTGTCAGCCATTGGCTTTTTTCAAGCCGGCCCTGTTTGAAGAACAGAATGCCGTAGACCACGATGGAGCTTGCGATCAGCACCGCGGTGGCGCTGAAAATACCGCCGACCATGACGCTGTGGCCCATGACGTCAACGGCGTGAGGGTCGATCTTGTAAACAATGAAAAACAGGATTAACGGGATGAAGTCGATGAATTGTTTCACAGTAAGAGCCAGAAGCTGGATGTGGCGGCATAATAACAAACATCAATGACTGCGAAAGCGCCCCTATGAATGTCGATCTGCACTGCCACAGCACCGCCTCCGACGGTGGCCTCGCGCCTGCTGTTCTGGTTGCGCGTGCCCACGAGAACGGCGTGCGGATGCTGGCGCTGACCGATCACGACACCCTCGAAGGCCTCGAAGAAGCCCGCGCTGCGGCGCTTGCACTGGATATGCAGTTGATCAACGGGGTTGAGTTATCTTGCACATGGGGCGGCGCAACCATCCACGTTCTGGGCTATGGTTTCGACGTCAAAGCGCAGGTTCTGGTCGATGCAATCGAGCAGTTGCACCACGGCCGATGGTTGCGCGCCGAAGAAATCAGTCGCAAATTGGCGATGAAAGGTATGCCAGGTGCGCTCGAAGGGGCTCGCGCCATTCAGCAAGCGCTCGGTGACAGCGGTAACGCGCCGGCCCGTCCGCATTTTGCCGACTTCATGGTTGCCCAGGGGTACGTCAAGGATCGCGCCGAAGCGTTCCGCAAATGGCTGGGCGCCGGCAAGCTGGGAGACGTCAAACAGCACTGGCCCACTCTGGAGGACACCGTCGCAACGTTGCGCGCCGCAAACGCCTGGGTCAGCCTGGCGCATCCTTGGCACTACGATTTCACCCGCAGTAAACGACGTAAACTGGTTGCCGATTTCCTTCAGGCCGGCGGCCATGCCATTGAAGTTGTCAACGGACTGCAACCTGCCGATCAGGTGGGCAGTCTGGCGATATTGGCCCGTGAATTCGGTCTGCTGGTAAGTGCCGGCAGTGATTTTCATGCCCCTGGAGGCTGGTCCGAGATCGGGATGTATCGCCCGGTCCCCGAGGACTTGTCGCCACTTTGGTGTCGATTCAAAAATGAACAGCCTTCTGCCGTCTGAACAGGAAGATACCGTGAGTCAATTTTTTCAGGTCCACCCGGACAATCCCCAGGCGCGCCTGATCAAGCAAGCCGTGGAGATCATCAGGGCGGGCGGTCTGGTGGTGTATCCCACCGATTCCTCATACGCACTGGGCTGCCAGATGGGCGACAAGAACGCGGTCGAGCGCATTCGCCGTCTGCGTCAGCTGGACGACAAGCACAACTTCACCCTGATGTGCTGCGACCTTTCGCAGTTGGGCATGTTTGCCAAAGTCGACACCACGGCCTTTCGGGTGCTCAAGGCTCACACGCCGGGGCCGTACACCTTCATTCTCAGCGCCACCCGCGATGTGCCGCGACTGGTCCTGCATCCCAAGCGCCGGACTATCGGTCTGCGTGTGCCGCGTCATCCCATTGCCCAAGCGTTGCTGCAGGAACTGGGCGAGCCGTTGATGAGCGTGAGTCTGATCCTGCCCGGCGAAACCGTGCCGATGAGCGATCCGTTCGAAATGCGCGAAGTGCTGGAACATCAGGTAGACCTGATTATCGACGCTGGCATGGGCGGCGTTTCGGCCTCAACCGTGGTCAATCTGACCGACGGCGAGCCGCAAGTGATCCGCGTCGGCTGTGGCGATCCGACGCCGTTCGGGGTTGAAGTCGAGTGACCGAGGCCGAAACACTCGACAGTCAGGCGGGCGCGCAACAGGAGTTGCCGTTTGCGCTGGTCTACGGTCAGGCGGTCACGCAGATGCCGCTGGACTTGTATATCCCGCCCGATGCGCTGGAAGTGTTTCTTGAGGCCTTCGAAGGCCCACTCGACTTGCTGCTTTATCTGATTCGCAAACAGAACATCAATATCCTCGACATCCCGGTGGCGGAAATCACCCGCCAATACATGGGTTATGTCGAGCTGATGAAGACAGTGCGCCTGGAGCTGGCCGCTGAATACCTGGTGATGGCCGCGATGCTGGCCGAAATCAAATCGCGCATGTTGCTGCCGCGTTCGGAAGCCGCCGAGGAAGAGGAAGACGATCCCCGCGCCGAGCTGATACGGCGTCTGCAGCAATACGAGCGCTTCAAGGCTGCTGCCGAAGGGATCGACGGTCTGTCGCGCGTGGGTCGCGATGTCGTGGTGCCCAAACTCGATGCCCCCGAAGCCCGTGCGCGCAAGCTGTTGCCGGAGGTCAGTCTCGACGAGTTACTGATGTCCATGGCCGAAGTACTGCGCAGAGGCGACATGTTCGAAAGCCATCAGGTCAGCCGCGAAGCACTGTCCACCCGCGAACGCATGAGTGATGTGCTGGAGCGCTTGAAGGGCGGCGGGTTTGTGCCGTTTGCCGAACTGTTCACTGCCGAGGAAGGGCGGCTGGGTGTGGTCGTGACCTTCATGGCAATCCTTGAGCTGGTCAAGGAATCCCTCGTCGAACTGGTGCAGAACGAACCGTTTGCCGTCATCCATGTGCGCGCGCGAGCCGAATAAGAGCTAGAGCTGATCGATGAATCTCAACGAACCCCGCGAGCTGGCAACGCTGCTCGAAGCTTTCCTGCTGGCCTCCGGTAAACCGCAATCGCTTGAGCGGCTGTACGAACTGTTCGAAGAAGGCGAGCGCCCGGAACCGCCGGTGTTCAAGAAGGCGTTGGACCTGCTGCGCAAATCCTGTGACAGTCGCGCGTTCGAACTCAAGGAAGTCGCCACCGGCTATCGCTTGCAGATCCGCGAGAAGTTTTCGCCGTGGGTCGGGCGGTTGTGGGAGGAACGCCCCCAACGTTATTCCCGAGCACTGCTTGAGACCATGGCGCTGATTGCCTATCGCCAACCGATCACTAGGGGCGAGATCGAGGACGTGCGTGGCGTGGCGGTCAACACCAACATCGTCAAGACCTTGCTGGAGCGCGAGTGGGTGCGGGTCGTTGGTTACCGCGATGTGCCGGGCAAACCCGCGATGTTTGCCACCACCAAGGCGTTTCTCGATCATTTCAACCTGAAAAATCTCGACGACCTGCCGCCGCTCGCCGACCTGCGCGAGCTGGAGCCCGACCCGATTCTGGACTTCGATGACGCGCCGGTGCCTGCGCATTTGCAGGCGTTGGCCGACGCCAGCCTTGACCCTGACGCCGAACCGGAGCCGCCCCGTGACGAAACCAGCTTCCGCAGCCTGTTGGTTGAGCTGGATTCCATGGAGAAAGGGCTAAAAATTGATTTCGACGATTTATTAATCGATCAGCCCGATACGCAGTCTGAATTGGAAGACGAGCCGCGAGACGATGAAGAATCGCGGTAGATAGTCAGTACATGAACCTTGTGGGAGCGGACTCGTCCGCGAAGAGGCCGGGCCAGTCACCAAATTTTCATCGCCTGAACCTCAGCTTTCGCGGACGAGTCCGCTCCCACAGGTCCTGCGTGTCTTCCCATTTCAGGTCAGCCCATGAGCACCAAATCCCCCTGCATCAGCCTTTGCAAATTCACAGACGACATCTGCCTGGGTTGCGGTCGCAGCAAGCGTGAGATCAAATCGTGGAAGAAGATGGAAAAAGACGAGAAACGCTCGGTGTTGGCTGAATCCGCCATGCGCCTGATCAAGCTCAAGGCCGCCGGTCGGCGGAAAAAGAAGTAAGCCAAAAGTTTTCGGCTAGTCTCTGATGCGCAACGCCTGCCATGGGCGTATGATTCGCGACCTTTTGGCGATCCATACCCGCCATCAGGCTTTCAGTATTCTGCCAGCGCGCCTTCCCTTTATAGAAGCCGACGTCAGGCAACCGGGCCATGCTTTGTCGAGCATGGCCTGATCGACACACCGGGAGGTGCCCAGATGAGTGACAAAGACACGCAGGACAGCCAGGAAATCGGCCCAGCAGGCGAAAAACTGCAAAAAGTACTGGCGCGCATCGGCGTCGGTTCTCGCCGCGACATAGAAGCCTGGATCACCCAGGGCCGCGTCAAAGTCAATGGCAAGGACGC
Source organism: Pseudomonas rosaeacicularis (assembly GCF_057128745.1). Lineage (NCBI taxonomy): Bacteria > Pseudomonadati > Pseudomonadota > Gammaproteobacteria > Pseudomonadales > Pseudomonadaceae > Pseudomonas > Pseudomonas rosaeacicularis. Next base: position 127,352 of record NZ_JBSKHT010000007.1, on the reverse strand, counting down.
AAACCTCGGTCTACGCGTCGACTTGCACGACGCCATTACCGTTGACGGTCGCGTGATCAAGCGTGAAGAAGCCGCTGAAACCGTCCGCCGCGTCATCATGTACAACAAACCAGATGGCGAAATCTGCACCCGTGATGACCCAGAAGGTCGCCCGACCGTGTTTGATCGCCTGCCGCGCCCGAAAGAAGGTCGCTGGATCAATGTCGGTCGTCTGGACATCAACACCACCGGTTTGCTGATGTTCACCACTGACGGTGAACTGGCCAACCGCCTGATGCACCCCTCGTTTGAAATGGACCGCGAGTACGCGGTCCGTGTGCGCGGCGAAGTCGACGACGACATGTTGCTGCGTTTGAAGAACGGCGTCATCCTCGAAGACGGTCCTGCCCGTTTCACCGACATCCAGATAGCGCCGGGCGGTGAAGGTTTCAACCACTGGTACCACTGCGTTGTCATGGAAGGTCGTAACCGTGAGGTTCGTCGTCTGTGGGAATCTCAAGGGCTGGTGGTCAGCCGCCTGAAGCGCGTGCGCTATGGTCCGGTGTTCCTCAATTCCGACCTGCCGATGGGCCGCTGGCGCGAAATGAGCCAGTACGAAGTCGACACCCTCAGTGCCGAAGTCGGCCTGACGCCTGTCGCCATGCCGCAAATGAACGCCAAGACCAAGGACAAGATGGAGCGTTTGCAGCGCCAGTCGTCACGTCCGTTGGGTAAAGGTGAGCGCGTGCGTAATGTGCGTCCGGCCAAGGATGCGGCCGGTGCCGAGCGCCCGGTGCGTGAGCCGCGTCCTGCCATTGGCAGCGATCGCCCGGTCCGCGAACCGCGTCCTGCCATTGGCAGCGATCGTCCAGCTCGCGAGCCACGTGGCGAAGCCGGTGATCGTCCAGCCCGTGACCCGCGTTATGCGGTCGGCGAAAAACGTCCGGCGCGCGAACCGCGTGTGCCTGAAGGCGAGCGTGTACGTCCGTCCGGCAAGCCGCAGGAAGGCGGTCGAGGTCAACGCACGCCACGTCCACCGGTTGGCGGTCGTTCCGAAGGTCGTACCGACAGCAGCCGTGGTACACCAGTGGCCGAGCGTCCAAGTGACATGAACAAGCGTCCGGCCAAGCCGAAGCCGTCTCGTCCGGGTATCAAGCTGGTCGACGACAAAACTCCATCGGGCAAGCGTCGCGGACCTCCGGCAGGTTCCGGCCAGCGCCCGGGTTTCGGTCGTCGCAAGCCTGAGTGATGGTTGTTTGAAGTGAAAAAAAGCCAGTCGATTGACTGGCTTTTTTTTGCCTGCGTTTTTGTAGGAGCGCGCTTGCCGTGATGACGTCATGTCCAACTACGCAGTGGTCGTAGGCAAATTGCTTTCGCGGGCAAGCGCTCCTACACCGTATTGCGGTCACGCTCTGGAAAGCACCGGTGTACAATGCGCGTCGTTTTTTCTGTGATCACTCGGCGTATGGACGCCAAACATTCGGGGTTACCCACTCCGTTTCACTCCGGTGCGTCATGAGCGTGCCGGGTTCGATTCCGTCGCAGACAAGAACAACAAGGTGACATTCAATGAGTGAGCATATGCCCCCTTCAGGTGAGTTGAAGCGTGGTCTGAAAAACCGTCACATCCAGCTGATCGCCCTCGGCGGCGCCATCGGCACAGGCTTGTTCCTGGGCTCGGCGGGTGTGCTCAAGTCGGCGGGTCCGTCGATGATTCTGGGTTACGCCCTGTGTGGTTTCATCGCCTTCATGATCATGCGCCAGCTCGGTGAAATGATTGTTGAAGAGCCGGTGGCCGGGTCGTTTAGCCATTTCGCGCATAAATATTGGGGCGGTTTCGCGGGCTTTCTGTCGGGCTGGAACTGCTGGGTCTTGTACATTCTGGTGGGCATGTCCGAGCTGACGGCCGTCGGCAAGTACGTGCATTACTGGTGGCCTGAGATCCCGACGTGGGCCTCGGCTGCGGTGTTTTTCGTGATGATCAATGGCATCAACCTGGCCAACGTCAAAGTTTTCGGCGAAGCGGAATTCTGGTTCGCGATCATCAAGGTGGTGGCCATCGTCGGCATGATCGCCCTGGGCAGTTATTTGTTGGTAAGCGGCAGTGGAGGACCCCAGGCGTCGGTGAGTAATCTGTGGGACCACGGCGGGTTTTTCCCCAACGGAGTGAGCGGATTGGTGATGGCGCTGGCGTTCATCATGTTCTCCTTCGGCGGCCTGGAAATGCTCGGGTTTACCGCCGCAGAAGCCGATCAGCCCAAAGTCATCATTCCCAAAGCCATCAATCAGGTGATCTACCGGATTTTGATTTTCTACATCGGCGCGTTGGTGGTGCTGTTGTCGCTGACCCCGTGGGATGCGCTGCTGAGCACGCTCAATGCGTCCGGCGATTCCTATAGCGGCAGTCCCTTCGTGCAAGTGTTCTCGATGCTCGGCAGCAACACGGCGGCGCACATTCTCAACTTCGTGGTGCTGACTGCCGCCTTGTCGGTGTACAACAGCGGCACCTATTGCAACGCACGTATGTTGTTTGGCATGGCAGAGCAGGGCGATGCACCAGAATCGCTGGCCCGGGTCGACAGTCGTGGTGTGCCGGTGCGGGCGATTCTGGTGTCGGCGGCAGTGACCGTGATCGCGGTGCTGCTCAATTACCTGATCCCGCAGAATGCGCTGGAGTTGCTGATGTCGCTGGTGGTCGCGACGCTGGTGATCAACTGGGCGATGATCAGCTACTCGCATCTGAAATTCCGCCAGCACATGAATCGCACGCAGCAGGTGCCGCTGTTCAAGGCGTTGTGGTATCCGGTAGGTAACTACGTGTGCCTGGCGTTTGTAGCGTTCATTCTGGTGATCATGCTGATGATTCCCGGCATTCGCGTGTCGGTGTACGCGATTCCGGTGTGGTTGCTGGTGATGTGGGGATTCTTCGTGCTCAAGAACAAACGCCACGCGGCGAGTGAGTCCATGGCGCAGCGCACGTCGATTATCAAGTGAGCAGGACGGCGCCGACGGTCCAATAACAGAGGCTGTTTGGCACCATTGTGGGAGGGAGCTTGCTCGCGAAGTGGTCGTTTAGGCACAGGATATGTGTCGGATGTACGGACCTCTCCCTCCCACAGGTCCAATTTAAGGCAACAGTTGAGCGGTTCATTCCAGAGCGTCGTAAGTCCATATGCTGATCATCTCCAACAACGTGCACCTGCCCGACGCCGAGGTCGAGCTGACCGCCATCCGTGCGCAAGGCGCGGGCGGGCAGAACGTCAATAAGGTGTCCAGCGCCATGCATCTGCGCTTTGATATCAACGCGTCGTCATTGCCGCCTTTTTACAAGGAGCGTCTGCTGGCCCTGCGTGACAGCCGGATCACCAGCGATGGCGTGATCATCATCAAGGCCCAGCAATATCGGACGCAGGAACAGAACCGCGCGGATGCCCTTGAGCGCCTGAGCGAACTGATCGTCAATGCCGGCAAAGTCGAAAAAAAGCGCCGCCCGACCAAACCCACCCTGGGTTCGAAGACCCGGCGTCTGGAGTCAAAGACCAAGCGCGGATCGATCAAGGCCGGGCGCGGCAAGGTGGATTTCTGACAGTGAACACGGTCACCTTGTGGGAGCGGACCTGTCCGCGAAGAGGCCCGCGCGAGCGCCGATGATTCAGGCGTCGGCAACCGCCTTGTCCCGCATCACCTGCGCCTGCTTGTACAGATAAACACTCAAGCCCAGTCCTCCCAGCGACGCGATGGCCGCAAACAGAAAGATCGAGGCAAAGCCGAAACCTGCCGCCACAGCACCCGCCACCGGACCAGTGATCCCCAGCGACAGATCGATGAACAACGAATAAGCCCCCACTGCCGCGCCACGACTGGACGCCGGCACCAGATTCACCGCCTCCACGCCCAGCGCCGGAAACACCAGCGAGAAGCCAAAGCCCGTCAGCGCCGCACCGGCCAGGGCCAGATTAGGGTTGGGCGCGAGCCACAGCAGCAACAGGCCCACAGCCTCCACCGACAAACACGCAATCGCCACGCGAAAGCCGCCCAAGCGGTTGATCATGTTGCCGAATAATAGACGCGCACCAATGAAACAGGCGCCGAACAAGCTCAGGCACAACACGGCGTTGGGCCACGCGTGGCTGGCGTAATAAAGAGTGATGAAGGTGGCGATGGTGCCGAAACCGATCGAGCCCAGCGCGAGCCCGGTGCCGTGGGGCAGCACAAGCCCCAGCACGTGCATGAACGGCAGGCGCTCGCCGTGGACGATGGGTGCTGGCGTTTTCTTCCAGGCCAGCGCGATACCAAGTCCGGCCAGGAGAATGATGCTCACGCCCATGCTCCACAGCCCGAGGCCGTTCACCAGGAAAACCCCCAGCGGCGCGCCAATGGCCAGTGCGCCGTAGCTGGCGATGCCGTTCCAGGAAATAACCTTGGCGGTGTTCTGCGCGCCGACCCGGCCAATGCCCCAGCCAATCGAACCTGAACCCACCAGACTTTCAGCGCTGCCCAAGACCAATCGGCCAATGAAAAGGCTGATCAGGCTCATCATCGGCCAGCTTTCCAGCATGTCCGCCAACAGCATGAACACGCCACTGAGTCCGCAGCCGGCCAGGCCAATCAGCACGGCTTTCTTGCTGCCGTGGATGTCGATGATGCGGCTGGAATAGGGACGACTGAGTAGCGTGGCGAGGTATTGCACGCTGATGACCAGGCCGGCGGCTATGGCGCCGAAACCCAGGTCGGTGTGAACGTAGCCCGGTAAGACGGCGAGCGGAATGCCGATGTTCAGGTAGCCGATAAAAGTGAACAGGACAATCGAAACGACCTGCAGCGTGACCGCCATAGGGCGTTGTGTTTCGGCGCGCGAAGCGTCTGGCATGGCAACAATCCACGATTACGACAGGGAGGGTGAGGCGGGGGTGAAACAGGATTCAGCGTAGACGCTCAAGATACGAGCGACGCCACCATCATAACGAGGGTTGCCCACAGATGGCAGGTCAAGGATGAACACAAGCTAAATGAATTGCAGATTGTGTCTGGATCGTCAGCGGCGGACTTATCCACAACGCTGTTTATCCACAGCACTATTTTTCCAGGGGTGCGACCAGATGAGTGGTCACGAGGGCAGCCAGGGCGTTTTCCTGGGTGCCGAAGCGTGCGAGCAGCGCGTTTTGCTTTTCGAGGGGCAGGCGAGCCCAGATGTCGATCATTTTCTCGGCGGTGCCGATCAGGGCCTGGGCTTGTGTTTCAGTGAAGTCGGACATGGATTCTCTACTCGAGCATCTCAGCCCTTATGGAAATACACTTGAAGGAGTTCTTCCATAGGGGCTGAAAATCAGCCTTTAGCGTTGGCGTGAGCCGTTAGCGCGGGCGTTGTGCTTTCTTGCTTGGGTCACTCTTGACACCTGCCTTCATCTCGATCGGCTGACCGAGTTCCTGGCGGGCTGCAGCGCTTTGCTGTGGTTTGCTTGGGAAGGGGAAGTTTGGGATTTCATGCATCGTCGTCGCTCCTCACAAGTGTTTGTTACCGATTGAACAGCTCGTCCTAAAACGCTCGCTGAGGATACAGCACAACAAATGACAAACAGACTTTTAATGTGGGCCGTTTGTCATTTGAAGGCGATGTGCACGGTTCAACCCTGTAGGAGCGAACTTGTTCGCGAGTCGTCCTGCCTGAAACATCGCAGCGTCTGGCTCGCCAACAAGTTGGCTCCTACAGAGTGGGCGTCGTTAGCAAACAGCCGCAATCGCCGCCGCCAGCGCATCCAGCCGCGTGGCATCGATCCCGGCCACATTCGCGCGTCCGGCGTTGACCATGTACACGCTGTGCTCATGACGCAGGCGTGCCACTTGCTCGTCGTTGAGGCCAGTGTAGGAAAACATCCCGCGCTGCAGGCCGATGTGGGCGAAGCGTTCGCCCAGGCCCAGCGGTGTCAACGCCTCGACCAGCCCCTGACGCAATTGCGCGATGCGGCTGCGCATTTCTTCCACCTCATCGGCCCATAGCGCTTTGAGCTCCGGGTCACCCAGAATCTCGGCCACTACGGCAGCGCCGTGATCAGGCGGGTTGGACCACAGGTTGCGCGCGGTCGCCGACAACTGACTGCGCACGTCCGCCAGCTTTTCAGTGTTCTCGGCGCACACCAGCAACGCGCCGGTACGCTCGCGGTACAAGCCAAAATTCTTCGAGCAGGAACTGGTGATCAGCAATTCAGGCAGTTCGGCCGCGAATAGGCGAACGGCCCAGGCGTCCTCCTCAAGCCCGTCGCCGAAACCCTGATAGGCGAAGTCGATCAGCGGCAGCAGGTTGCGTGCTTTAACGATCTTCAGCACGGCGTGCCAGTCGTCCTGAGACAAATCGAATCCGGTCGGGTTGTGGCAGCAGGCGTGGAGCAGCACCACGTCGCCTTCGGGAATTTGATTCAGGGTTGCCAGCATGGCATCGACATTAAGTTTGTTGTCGCTGCCCACGTAGGGGTAGTGACTGACCTTCAAGCCCGCTGCGGCATAGATGGTTTCGTGAATCGGCCAGGTCGGATCGCTCAGCCAGATGCCCTTGCCTGGCAGGCAGTTGCGAATGAAGTCCGCGCTCAAGCGCAACGCACCTGTACCGCCGGGGGTTTGCGTGGCGCTGACGCGTCGGTCGCGAATCAGTGGAGATTCCGCGCCCAATACCAGATCACAGATCAGCGTGCCGAAGCGCGGCTCACCGTGGCCACCGATATAGGTCTTGGTCGGCTGCGAATCCACCAGACGCTGCTCGGCCAGTTTCACGGCGCGAGGGATGGTGGTCAGGCCTTGCGCGTCCTTATAGACGCCAACGCCGAGATCGAACTTGTTGGGGTTCGGGTCTTTGGCGTAAGCCTGGATCAGGCCCAGGATCGGATCATCGGGTACACGCTGAATCTGTGAGAAATGCATTACTTGCGGCCCTCGGCGCCAGTGGCCACCTCGTCAGTGCGGGCGGCCATGATGAAATCATTGCGGTGCAGCCCTTTGATCGAGTGGCTCCACCAGGTGACGGTCACTTTGCCCCACTCGGTCAAGAGACCTGGGTGATGACCTTCAGCTTCGGCAATTTCGCCGACCGCGTTGGTAAACGCCAGCGCAAATTTGAAATTCTTGAAGACGAAGACTTTTTCCAGCTGCATCACCCCTTCGCGCACTTCGATGTTCCAGTCGGGAATTTGCTTGAGCAGCACCGGCAGTTCGGTTTCGCTGACCTGCGGCGCGTCGGCTTTGCAGGCTTCGCAGTGGGCTTGGTTGAGAGAGGTCATAACGTGGGTTCCTGATCAGGCCGCTTCGGGTTTGGGCGGTTGCGGTTTAGGGGCAAAGCGAGGCGCATGCAAACCCAGCGCTGTGGCTTGGGTGACCATGCCCATGATGTCTTGCTGAGCCAGGTCAAACAGACGCTTGAGGTCCGGCAGCACGAAATACACCGGCTGCAGAATGTCGATGCGGTAGGGCGTACGCATGGCTTCGACGGGATCGAATGCTTGATGCTCCGGCGTTTGCGACAGGCTGTATAGCGTTTCCTTGGGCGAGGACAGAATGCCTCCGCCGTAAATTTTCATGCCGTGCGGGGTATTCACCAGGCCGAACTCGATGGTCATCCAGTACAGCCGCGCCAGAAACACCCGTTGTTCCTTGTTGGCCGCCAGCCCGAGCTTGCCATAGGCGTGAGTGAATTCGGCAAACCAGGGGTTAGTCAGCAGCGGGCAGTGACCGAAGACTTCATGGAAGATGTCCGGCTCTTGCAGGTAGTCCAATTCTTCGCGGCTGCGAATGAAGGTCGCCACCGGAAACTGCTTGTTAGCCAGCAGCTCGAAAAACGTTTGAAAGGGGATCAGCGCCGGGACGCGGGCGACTTGCCAGCCAGTGGCAGCATCCAGCACGCGGTTGATCTCGCCCAGTTGCGGGATGCGATCGTGGGGCAAGCCGAGTTGTTCGATGCCGTTCAGGTATTCCTGGCAGGCGCGGCCTTCGATCACCTTCAGTTGCCGGGTGATCAAGGTGTTCCACACCTCATGCTCGGCCTCGGGGTAGTTGATAAACCCGCTCGAATCGGGCTCGCGGGCCACGTATCCGCTTTGCTTCATGCTGCTCTCCTGTGGTTATTTTTATCGTTGGAGCGATCTATTCCAGAGCCTTGAAGGCGCAGGCTTTTACACACTGCATGGGCGTATTGATAACCCAATCCTCATGCGAGCGAACGGAGCAGAAGATGGCAAACAGGCCTCACACATCGCCGTTCGTAACGAATTCTTTACGATGGCGTGGCAAGGCAGTCCAAGCGCGCGATCTGCGTGCAATGTCAGGCTTGCGCTGTAACGCATTCTTGACGCTAAACTTCGCCCATAACAAAAATTGTCCTCCCGTTGCGAAGGTCGAGCCCTTTATGCGCATCAAAGTCCATTGCCAAAATCGCGTCGGTATCCTGCGAGACATCCTCGAGCTGCTGGTTGCTTATGGCGTCAACGTCTCAGGCGGCGAAGTCGGCGGTGAGCACGGCGACGCGATCTACCTTCGATGCCCGAACCTGATCAATCTGCAATTTCAGGCAATGGGGCCGAAGTTCGAACTCATCCCCGGCGTGTTCGGCGTCAAGCGTGTGGGATTGATGCCCAGCGAGCGTCGGCACATGGAGCTCAATGCCTTGCTCGGCGCACTGGAGTTTCCGGTGATGTCCATCGACATGGGCGGCGCCATCGTTGCCGCCAACCGTGCGGCGGCGCAGTTGCTCGGGGTTCGGGTTGATGAAGTGCCCGGCATTGCCCTGTCTCGTTACGCCGAGGATTTCGACTTGCCGCAGCTGGTGCGCGCCAACCGTTCGCGCATCAACGGCCTGCGGGTGAAGGTCAAGGGCGATGTGTTTCTGGCCGACATCGCGCCGCTGCAATCGGAGCACGATGACAGCGAGGCTATGGCCGGCGCGGTGCTCACGTTGCACCGCGCGGACCGGGTCGGCGAGCGCATCTATAACGTGCGCAAGCAGGAGTTGCGCGGTTTCGACAGCATCTTTCAAAGCTCCAAAGTGATGGCCGCCGTGGTCCGGGAAGCCAGGCGAATGGCGCCGCTGGATGCGCCTTTATTGATCGAAGGCGAAACCGGCACCGGCAAGGAATTGCTCGCGCGCGCCTGTCATCTGGCGAGTCCGCGCGGGCAGTCGCCGATGATGTCGCTCAACTGTGCGGGGCTGTCTGAATCCATGGCCGAAACCGAGCTTTTCGGGTACGGGCCCGGAGCCTTCGACGGCGCGCGGGCGGAGGGCAAGCTGGGGCTGCTGGAACTCACTGCCGGCGGGACTTTGTTTGTCGACGGCGTGGTGGACATGAGCCCGCGCTTGCAGGCCAAGCTGTTGCGATATCTGCAGGAAGGCTGCTTTCGGCGGGTCGGCAGTGATGAAGAGGTCTATCTGGATGTGCGGGTGATCTGCGCCAGCCAGGTGGATCTTTCCGAACTGTGCGCCCGAGGGGCTTTTCGTGAGGACCTCTATCACCGACTCAACGTGCTGTCGCTGCACATTCCGCCGTTGCGTGAATGCCTGGATGGCCTCGTCCCGCTGGTTGAGCACTTTCTCGATCAGGCCAGTCGGCAGATTGGTTGTCCGCTGCCAAAAATCGCACCCGCTGCGCTAGACCGTCTGCGCCAATACCACTGGCCAGGCAACGTGCGGCAGTTGGAAAACGTGTTGTTTCAGGCGGCTTCGTTGTGTGAGGGCGGGGTCATTGAGGCGCAACATATCCGCTTTCCCGAGTACGGCGGGCGTCAGCCGTCAGGCGGGTTTTCGCTGGAGGGCAGTCTGGAGGATATCGTCGGGCGCTTTGAAAAGTCGGTGCTTGAGCAGCTCCATGCCGAGTACCCAAGCAGCCGCTTGTTGGGCAAGCGCCTGGGTGTTTCCCACACGACGATTGCCAACAAACTGCGTCAGTACGATCTCGGTCTTAAAGCGGACGTCCTGTAGGCGCGAGCTCATTCGCACCCACAGTCAGTGCAGTCTTTAAGTGGGTGGCGTGTAGGGCAGGATGTAGCTGGCGGAAAACTCAGCGGTCGGGAAATCCAGTTTCAGACGCGGCATGACAAAGCCCCCGCATGAGTTGCAGGTGTCCATCAGCGTGAAGAAGTGGATTTTTGTGAGCGATGGATTAAGCCGCATGTCCTCCTTGAACGCCGTTGCGATCAAGCGCTCGGCGTCCAGGTAACGGTCATGCTCGCGAATGCTGAGTTTCTTCGATGTTCGCACCACCGGCAGGCTTGTGAACCCTGGGTCCGGCGCCCGGCCTGACATTCGGGCCTGCGCATTAACAAAGGTCATTGAGCTGCCTTCGAGGGTAACAGGCGCGCGCAGCGTCAGTCCTCTCCCTCGTCTGCCCCCCGCCAGTGCGTAATAGACGTGGTGTTTTCCTTCCAGCGTCTCGGCCAGAAGAAAGGCCAGATTGGTGGAGTTGAGGTGCTTGCGTATGGTTTCCCCGGTGCTGATAAACGGCAGTTCGGCAGAACTCACAGGCAGCCACGGGTTTCTTGCGCCGGTGGCAGGCAGCAAGGCATCGAACACGCTTGCCACGTGCTGACGCATGACCGGGTCAACGTCAGCCAGCTGTTTAAAATTGGGTAAGCTGCTTTTGGTCAGTTTGACGAATGTCTGCAGCGCATCCTCCTGAGTCAGGATTTTCCGGGCGTAGCTTTCCAGTTCAGGACGACTGCGCTCGTACGTCCCGCCAGGCTTGAACGTGCCTTGATCAAACTCCAGATCGAACAGCATCCGGGCGATGTTATCCATGTCCTTGTTGAGTGTTCGCCGGCCCGCCCCCAGGCGGTAACCTTCGCTGGCAGTCAGGTAAGCGTCGATATCGCGTTCGGATGTCATGCGTGTGAACGACAAATTGCCATCGGCTGACGGTTCCAGGGCCTTATAGAACTGGCCCGTGTCCGCTTCCACTGCGATGCAACGACCCTCGGGCAGCGTCAGCCAGACCCCGCGCAGCTCACGTTGATCGTTGATCGTGCTGCAGATCGAATCCAGCTGCACGACCGGAAGCTGCTCATCGATTTGCGTTCGCCAGGTATCGTCCAGTACCTCAGGCAGACCCAGGCGCTGATCTTTCATCAGCCTGCCACTGACTCGCGCCCGGTATTGCGCTGTGGCGCTCAACCCTAAATGAAGGGTGTCCTGGGCGCGCAACGGGCTGAGTATTTTTCGGCCGGTCTTCTGCGTGCTGGTTCCGCCTCTGCTGGGCACTACTTCCTCAATCCAGGTGCTGATTTTCCCGTCATCCACCAGTACGTTGGTTTCCACGGGCTGCGTGTTTCCTCGCTGGGCGCGGCGCTGAATCGCCGGCCGATATCGACGAGTCATGAAGGCGTGGCTGGCGTGCTCGCCCTGTAACAGCGGCGCTTGTGCTAATTCGGCGCTGGGGCGGGTTGTCGACAAGAGAATCAACGGCCCGGTGCAATCGACTTGTGTCAGGTCGCGTTTGACTCTGCAGACCACCGGTATTTCGTCCAGTGAGCGCAGTCGCGCGCTGCGTGGCTCAAGTTCGATTTTGCGGAGCAGGCTGTTTTGGTCGTGGGTGAAGCGGTAACTCACGTTATCGATGATCAGATCGGACACGGCTTCATCGCGACGCACCAGCTTGATGTTTCGGTTGGCGGTGATGGACAGATCATGCCCGTGTTCGCCGGCTTCGCTCAGCTGTACCGCGCCTGGGAACTGGCCTGGCAGCAGCGCATTTTGCGTCGTGGCAAAGGTGGCGGGCTCGTCGGCATGGGGCTGGCTGATGGCGGTCAATCGAGGGCCATAGGGCTGTTCATCCAGTGGATTCCACCAACGGTAGTCCGGGGTCTGTGCCGTTGAAATATTGCGCACCATCACGTCGTCGACGCCGTCCACGGTGGCTGATTGCCAAGCCCCTTGCGCGGTCGGACTGTCCCCAGTCCCATGCTGGAAAGCGGTTTTGCGTTGCAGGTGCTTTCCCGCCGCTACGGCATCGTGGGCACTCAGCACCCGCTGTTCGAAGTGTGGAAGGTCGCTTTGCTGCCCGGCAAACCATTTGGCGTGTTGCTTGCGCGGGCTCAATAGCGACGCGGGGTGCGAGGACTTCAGCCGGGTCTTGCCGCCCAGTTTGACCAGCGGCTTGAATGTGCGCCCGGCAATGGTGATGGCCGTGCCGATCTCTCCGGCCACGTCGGCGACGCAACTTGCCGCATCGGCGCCGGTTTTAACATCGAAACAACCGACGATGGGAATCACCGACCTGATCAGCTTCCAGGCATAAGCCCCGCCTGACGTGGCTTCACGCAGCCGCGCCCGGGTTTCCAGCTTCGTCGTGCCCTTGCAGGCCGCTCGTAATGCGTCGGCGTGATAGAGGAAAACAGGTTCTACCATCGCCTGTACCAGCTGCTCCTTATTGTCGGCATCGGGGTTTGTGGTCAGGCGCACAAACCGAACCAGGCCCGACTTGTCGTAAGGCAACGGTTCGCCGTTGTAAGACATGTAATCCGGGTCGATCAGCGAGGTCAGGGCGAGCGGAGCAAGATGGGGATCTTGCAGTTGCTGTGCCTCCTGCGAACCCAGCGCCGTGCATTGCAGGCTGTTGGTTTCCGGGAACAGTTCGTAGAGCGAGTGCTGGCCCTCGACACTGACGTGTACCACGCAGCCATTTCCGCCCCGACACTCCTGCCAGTCGAGGTCCGAGCTGCTGTCATAAGCAGGGATGCCGCCTGTCACAGGACCCACATATTGGCGCCAGACCACGGCGTAGCAGTTCAGTTTTCCGGACGTCAGTCGGGTGCGATCCTGTTTGGGCAGTTCATCAAAGAACAGCGTGATCAAATCCGTATAGGTCCGCCGCGCCTCTTCCAGATAGCGGTCGAAAGCCTGATTGAACCGTTGCGTGGCATTGGGTAGCAGGGCTTTCAGCGCATAAGGCGGTCGGTAGTGCTTGCCGCCGTCCAGGTAGGCTTCCAGTTCGGTAGTGTTGCCATCACCTCCGGTCGTGATGGCGTCCGGATTGATACCAGCGTCCCTCAGCAACTGACGAGCATCGGTCAGGCGATCCGGCAGTACATTGAGCGCGTACCGGTTGCAGGCGGATTCAAAGTGTCGCGTCAGGCGCTCAAGCTCATCGGACGGGTAATCCCGTTTGTCGGCGATGACCCCGGCGTAAACGCCCCAGACGATCATGGGCTCGATTCGGGAAATGGCCAGGCGCATTTTTTCATGGGCGGTAGCGGCTGTTTCGGCCTGGCGTGTCGGCAGGTTTTCCCATTGAGTGAAGCTCTGAGCATGAGGCTCAACGTTACGCAGTTGCATGGCGTGACGAAGGTTGACCCAGCGCAGATCGGGCTGATAGCGAAAATCTGCAGGCGCATCGTTCAGCAGCAGTTCCGGCGCAAATCGGTGCAGCAGCAGTTGCATGGCAATCTGCGCGTACCCGGTGGAGCAGCCCAGTGTCTGGCTGAGGCTGTTGGTCAGATCAATGCGGATGTCTGCAAAAGTGCAGTCCGCGGTGTCGGGATCGAACAGGTGAAAATCAAGAATGTAACCGACACGCCGTTGCTCGATGGGGTAGATACAGTCGATCAAAGCCTGGACGGCCAGTTGCCGGCTCATCGATTGCGAGGCGTGTTGAGGGTTCGCGGGTGCGTACCACTCCAAAGCGGCGACTAACTGCTTCTGGAATTTCTGAAAAGGCGCGCTGTTGAGGGTCGCCTCAAGGGCCAGGCTGGGGGCGTGGGTCAGGTCGATGCCGCGCACGCGAGCAATTGCGTTGACGTCCATCTGTTGTTTTGCCCGAAGGGCGCTCACTTTTTCCTTTTTGGTCAGCAGACGGAACTGGCCGGAGGCAAGCATAAGGATGTCGGTGGGTAACTGCTGCATCAGTCTGTCGAAGAGCGATTGGCCGGGTTGAACCGTCAGCAGGTGACTGACGACCGTGCGCAGATCCTGATACCCGCGCAGGTCCAGTGGCTCGGTGGGCTGTGTCAGCGCGGGTACCGATTGAGCGAGGGTCAGATCGTCAGCAAGGATGAAAGCCGACACCCACAGCGCGTCAATTCGATTCAATCTGGGCCAGGCGCTCAATAGTGTGTGGGCCAATGATAAGGTTTTGAAAGGAACGTTGGCTGCCCGAAGATCCGTCAGCGCGCGGCTCAGGATGCCAGGGCGCGTGTGCTCGACTGCCAGGCGACACAGCGTTTTGAAAAAGGTGACGCGGCTGCGGTGGTCAATGCTTTGAGTGGAATCGCCCTCGTAAAGCTTGCTGCTGATATAGCGCTCTACTTCACGCGAATCGACACTTCGGTTGATCAGCTTCAGGAAGTCCGCATCGCGAAGCACGGTGCGCAACCCCGCACTGGATTTCAAGTAGTCGGTGAGCAGATCGTTGAGCGAAATTTCGAGGGACTGTGGTCCGGTGATGTCGCTGACGACAATAATGTCGGTTGGGGTTAGTTTTTTCAGTCGCTGCTGAAGGCTAAGTGCGCTCGCTGCACTTTGATGGCTCGTCATGTATGAAGCTCCCGTGTTTAATCTCTAACGGTCTTGCGCCACTTGCAGGTGGGCGTAAGTTCTAGGCTTCACGTTATTTATTAATCACGGGGTGAGGTGTTACATAGTTATCTAAGTCAGTGTCGATGTTTGCGCTACGCGCGTGCATTGGGAACAGGTGTATAAAACGCTGTCAGCAAAGACAGGCACGCCCCGCATGGACAACCTGCGAGGCGTATAGCGCAATTGGGTGAAGCGATCAGCCGTTGCTGCAGCCGTTGCCCATTACCTGGTATTCCATGACATGGCGCTGGCCGTGGGAATCTTCGTAGGTCATGTGCTGTGGCACCACGCGGCAGACGTTAGGGACTTGATCGACTGAAATGACTTTTGCGATGTCCAGGTGCGTCGAGTAAGTGTATTGCTCGACCGCTTGGCGTTGGTTCTGCGCGGCGATTTTCGCGTTTGATTCTTCCGCCATCGCCAAGGTGCTGAAACCACAAAGAGCCATTACAACCAGTGCAGCTTTCATTACAAGTTACCTCTAGATTAACGAGTGAGTTCTGCGTTGCAGGAATTCTGCTCGGCAGGGTGCACAGAATCTTTGTGGGACTCTGCGTGGAACCGTGTTAGTTGCGCTTTAAGTAACTGGATCGACAAACCGTTGTGGGGGGTTAGTTGTCAATCATTTGCCTTGTTGGCGAGATGGATTCTAGGCCGGTTGCCGGTATTCATATACAAACCCTTTTGATAAACACTGTTGAGCGAATCGGTAACAATCGCCAGGCACGGTGTTCAGGCATTCGGGAATCTAGTGCTTTGGTCGTAGTCCCACTATCAGTAAGACCTGTGGCCTGAGCGTTTCAGCCCGGCAGAGGCTTATGCTGACAAGCGGTAAGACCATCGTCGAATGGCCTTTGTAGTCCTCGCCGGATACAACAGGGCCATAAAACAACAACATATCCACCGAGGTAAGAAAGATGAGTGCGGCTTCCCTTTACCCCGTCCGCCCCGAAGTGGCAGCGAACACGCTCACTGACGAGGCGACCTACAAGGCCATGTACCAGCAGTCGGTGGTCAACCCCGATGGTTTCTGGCGTGAGCAGGCCAAGCGCCTGGATTGGATCAAGCCTTTCACTACTGTCAAACAGACTTCCTTCGACGACCACCGTGTCGACATCAAATGGTTTGCCGACGGCACTTTGAACGTGTCTTACAACTGCCTGGACCGTCATCTGGCCGAGCGCGGCGATCAACTCGCCATCATCTGGGAAGGCGACGACCCTTCTGAAAGCCGCAACATTACCTACCGCGAGCTGCACGAAGAAGTCTGCAAGTTCGCCAACGCCTTGCGCGGCCAGGATGTGCATCGCGGCGACGTCGTGACGATCTACATGCCGATGATCCCCGAAGCCGTGGTCGCGATGCTGGCCTGCGCGCGGATCGGCGCGATTCACTCGGTGGTGTTCGGTGGCTTCTCGCCAGAAGCCCTGGCGGGTCGGATCATCGACTGCAAATCCAAAGTGGTGATCACCGCTGACGAAGGTCTGCGCGGCGGCAAGAAAACCGCCATGAAAGCCAACGTCGACCGCGCCCTGACCAACCCCGAAACCGCCAGCGTACAGAAGGTCATCGTCTGCAAACGCACCGGCGGCGACATCGAGTGGAACCGTCACCGTGATATCTGGTACCACTCGCTCCTGGAAGTGGCGTCAAGCACCTGCGCACCAAAAGAAATGGGCGCCGAAGAATCGCTGTTCATTCTTTATACCTCCGGCTCCACCGGCAAACCCAAGGGCGTGCTGCACACCACCGCGGGCTATCTGCTGTATGCCGCGCTGACCCACGAGCGGGTGTTCGATTACAAACCGGGTGAAATCTACTGGTGCACCGCCGACGTCGGCTGGGTGACCGGTCACAGCTACATCGTCTACGGCCCGCTGGCCAACGGCGCGACCACGCTGCTGTTTGAAGGCGTGCCGAACTATCCGGATATCACCCGCCTGTCGAAAATCATCGATAAGCACAAGGTCAATATCCTCTACACCGCGCCAACTGCGATCCGCGCCATGATGGCCGAGGGCACCAAGTCCGTTGAAGGTGCCGACGGTTCGAGTCTGCGTCTGCTGGGTTCGGTGGGCGAGCCGATCAACCCGGAAGCCTGGAACTGGTACTACAACACCATCGGCAAGAAGAACTGCCCGATTGTCGACACCTGGTGGCAGACCGAAACCGGCGGCATTCTGATCAGCCCGTTGCCAGGCGCCACGGCGCTGAAACCGGGTTCGGCAACGCGTCCATTCTTCGGCGTGATACCGGCGTTGGTGGATAACCTGGGCAACCTGATCGAAGGCGCGGCGGAAGGCAATCTGGTGATACTCGATTCATGGCCGGGGCAGTCGCGCACGCTGTATGGCGACCATGACCGCTTCGTCGACACCTACTTCAAGACCTTCCGCGGCATGTACTTCACCGGTGACGGCGCCCGTCGTGACGAGGACGGTTATTTCTGGATCACCGGGCGCGTGGACGACGTGCTCAACGTCTCCGGCCACCGCATGGGCACGGCTGAAATCGAGAGCGCGATGGTTGCGCATCCGAAGGTTGCCGAAGCGGCGGTAGTCGGTGTGCCTCATGACCTGAAAGGGCAGGGCATCTACGTCTACGTCACCCTGAACGCCGGCGAAGTGCCAGACGAAGCGCTGCGCATTGAACTGCGCAACTGGGTGCGCAAAGAGATTGGCCCGATTGCCTCGCCAGACGTCATTCAGTGGGCGCCGGGCCTGCCGAAAACTCGCTCGGGCAAGATCATGCGCCGCATCCTGCGCAAGATCGCCACTGGCGAATATGATTCGCTGGGCGACATTTCCACCCTGGCCGATCCGGGCGTGGTGGCCCATCTGGTCGAGACCCACAAGACCATGAACGTCGCCTGATACGCGGCTAAAACAAACGTCCCGCCCGACGAAAATCGGGCGGGGCGTTTTTGTTTGGCAGGCTTGTGCCATTCTGTAGGAGCGAACTTGTTCGCGCGGCGTCCCGGCTGACATACCGCATGCGCAGGTTTTACTGCCGGTTCCCGCCAGATCGCGAGCAAGCTACGCTCCTACGGCCTGCGGCCAGAATCAAAAGCCAGAGCGCCCGCGGATGCTGAGCCTGGCGCAATACCTGTGGGAGCAATCGGAGGTAACGACGGTCGCGATGGGCTGCGCAGCGGCCCCAACTTCAGGCACCTCGGTGTGGCCTCCGCAAGTTTTACTGCTGCTGTACGGCAGATCGCCGACAAGTCAGGCTCCTACGGCCTGCGGCCAGAATCAAAAGCTTCGCGGGCAAGCCTCGCTCCAACAGGATATGGGAGCGCATGGGTCCCGGTTCTGAGTGGAGCTTGCGTATGCACCGCGATCCGCTTCTGTGCGAAGCGCGTGGGAGCAATCGGAGGTAACGACGGTCGCGATGGGCTGCGCAGCGGCCCCAACCCTGCCAACGCCATATCGCTAACGGTTACGTTGGTCGTCTCGCCAACACGTTGGCCCCCACAGATTTGCCTCTTGCAGTGACTTTGCCAATAATGCGCGCGCTTTTGCTGCGTAAAGGCGAATGTCGTCGCCTTCTCATGAAAAAAATGGGCTGTCAATCAAGCTGATCGGCTTTCTCGGTGCTTCTGTAACTAGTTGTCGCCTGGAGGAAATATCGACTTCAGCCCTGCCGCTAAAATGCCGATCTTTCGCCCAGGGCATGTCGAGCCAAGACTCGATGGCACTTTGCGCCGCAATTCATGATCTTCCTTCTGCACATTGAGCGTTTCGCTCACTCTGCCTATTTCGTGCTGTACCGATGGAGTCTCACCCATGAAAAAGCTCATGCTTCTTGGCGCACTGGCGCTGTCCGTATTGGCCCAGCCAGTCTTCGCCGATGAAAAGCCTCTGAAAATCGGCATCGAGGCAGCTTACCCTCCGTTCGCTTCGAAAGCGCCGGACGGCAACATCGTCGGTTTCGACTACGACATCGGCAATGCGCTGTGCGAAGAAATGAAAGTCAAATGCACCTGGGTCGAGCAAGAGTTCGACGGCCTGATCCCGGCGCTCAAGGTGCGCAAGATCGACGCCATCCTGTCCTCGATGTCGATCACTGAAGACCGCAAGAAATCAGTCGATTTCACCAACAAGTACTACAACACCCCAGCCCGCCTGGTCATGAAGCAAGGCACTGTCGTCACCGACGGCCTGACCGAACTCAAGGGCAAGAACATCGGTGTGCAGCGCGGTTCGATCCACGAGCGTTTCGCCAAAGAAGTCCTGGCTCCGCTGGGCGCTGAAATCAAACCGTACAGCTCGCAAAACGAAATCTACCTGGACATCGGCGCCGGTCGTCTCGATGGCACCGTGGCGGACGCGACGCTGCTGCAGGACGGTTTCCTCAACACCGATTCCGGTAAAGGCTACGCTTTCGTGGGCCCGGCTTTCACTGACGTGAACTACTTCGGTGATGGCGTCGGCATTGCCGTGCGCAAAGGCGACAAAGCCAACCTGGACAAGATCAACGCCGCTATCGCTGCGATCCGCGCCAACGGCAAGTACAAAGCGATCCAGGACAAGTACTTCAACTTCGACATCTACGGTCAGTAATGCCGCCAGTGGCGCAAACAGCAGGGCCAAGCGCTGTCTGATTGCGCCATTTTCATTTCCCACGCCAGAGGGCCAAACAACATGTTGAAAGGCTACGGGGCCGTCATCCTCGACGGTGCATGGCTGACCTTGCAGCTCGCTTTGTCGTCCATGGCCCTGGCGATCGTCCTAGGCCTGATCGGTGTGGCTTTGCGCCTTTCCCCTGTGCGCTGGCTGGCGTGGCTGGGCGATCTGTATTCCACGGTCATTCGTGGCATCCCCGATCTGGTGCTGATCCTGCTGATTTTTTACGGCGGCCAGGATTTGCTCAACCGCGTCGCGCCGTTGCTGGGCTATGACGACTACATCGATTTGAACCCGCTGGCAGCCGGTGTTGGAACACTGGGTTTCATCTTCGGTGCTTACCTGTCCGAGACCTTTCGCGGCGCGTTCATGGCGATTCCCAAAGGGCAGGCCGAAGCCGGCATGGCGTATGGGATGAGCAGTTCGCGGGTGTTCTTCCGCATTCTGGTGCCACAGATGATTCGTCTGGCAATCCCCGGTTTCACCAACAACTGGCTGGTTTTGACCAAGGCCACCGCGCTGATTTCAGTGGTCGGTCTGCAAGACATGATGTTCAAGGCCAAGCAGGCGGCAGATGCCACCCGCGAACCCTTCACTTTCTTCCTCGCAGTCGCGGCGATGTACCTGCTGATCACCAGCGTTTCGCTGCTGGCACTGCGCTTTCTCGAAAAACGCTACTCCGTGGGCGTACGGGCGGCAGACCTATGATTTTCGATTACAACGTGGTCTGGGAAAACCTGCCACTGTATTTCGGCGGCCTGCTGATCACCCTCAAGCTGCTGGCGATTTCGCTGTTCTTCGGGTTGTTGGCCGCATTGCCGCTGGGGCTGATGCGCGTCTCGAAAGTGCGCTGGGTCAACTTCAGCGCCTGGCTGTACACCTACGTGATTCGCGGCACGCCAATGCTGGTGCAGCTGTTTTTGATCTACTACGGGCTGGCGCAATTCCCGGCCGTGCGCGAGAGCTTCCTCTGGCCGTGGCTGTCCAGCGCGACCTTTTGCGCATGCCTTGCGTTTGCCATCAACACCAGCGCCTATACCGCTGAAATCATCGCTGGCAGCCTTAAAGCCACGCCGGCCGGTGAAATCGAAGCGGCCAAGGCCATGGGCATGTCGCGGGCCAAAATGTATCGACGGATTCTGCTGCCCTCGGCCTTGCGCCGCGCGCTGCCGCAGTACAGCAACGAAGTGATCATGATGTTGCAGACCACCAGTCTGGCTTCCATCGTGACGCTGATCGACATCACGGGCGCGGCCCGCACGGTCAATGCCCAGTTCTATCTGCCTTTCGAGGCGTATATCACCGCAGGGGTTTTCTACCTGTGCCTGACCTTCATTCTGGTGCGACTGTTCAAGCTGGCAGAACGCCGCTGGCTGAGCTATCTCGCGCCGAGGAAGCACTGATATGCAACGCATCGACCATGTCCTGCCGTGGAGCACCCTCGGCACCGAACGCACGCTGAGCGTTTTTCGTTTTGGCCAAGGCGAGCGCAAGGCCTACATCCAGGCCAGTTTGCACGCCGATGAATTGCCCGGCATGCGCACCGCCTGGGAGTTGAAAAAACGCCTGATCCAACTTGAAGAGCAGGGCCTGCTGAACGGCGTTGTCGAGTTAGTGCCCGTGGCTAACCCCATCGGCCTGGGCCAACTGCTGCAAGGCGCCCACCAGGGGCGTTTTGAGTTCGGCAGCGGCAAGAACTTCAACCGGGATTTCGCTGAGTTAAGCGAACCGGTCGCAGAAATGCTCGAAGGCCAGTTGGGCGATGACCCGCGGGCCAACATCCACCTGATTCGTCAGGCGATGACCTCGGTACTTGAACAATTGCCGCCTGCGAGCAGTGAGTTGCAGGGCTTGCAACGACTGTTGCTGAGCCATGCCTGTACCGCCGACATCGTCCTCGATCTGCATTGCGATGCAGACGCCGCGCTGCACATGTATGCCTTGCCGCAGCACTGGCCGCAATGGCGATCGCTGGCAGCGCACCTGGATGTGCGCGTCGGTTTGCTGGCTGAAGATTCCGGTGGCAGCTCGTTCGATGAGGCCTGCTCGCTGCCTTGGCTGCGCTTGTCGCGGCGCTTTCTCGACGCGCAGATTTCGCTGGCGTGTCTGGCGACCACCGTTGAACTGGGCGGTCAGGCTGATACCGGCAGGCTGGAAGCCGAAGCCCATGCCGAGGGCATTCTGGCGTTCCTCGCCGAGCAGGGTCTGATCAACGGTGAGTGGCCCAAGCCTGAAACCGAGGCTTGCGAAGGCGTGCCCTTCGAAGGCACTGAATTGTTGTACGCGCCGCATCCTGGCGTGGTGACGTTTCTGCGTCAGGCCGGCGACCGCGTCGAAGTCGGTGAGCCGCTGTTTGAGGTGATTGATCCGCTCTCCGACAAGGCCACCACCGTCTGTGCCGGCACCGCAGGCGTGTTGTTCGCTATCGAGCGACTGCGTTACGCCCAGCCTGGTTTCTGGCTGGCCAAAGTGGCGGGGCGGATTGCGCTGCGTCAGGGTCGCTTGCTCAGCGACTGACGTTCCTTGGGAACTGAACGCTGCTAACCGAAAGTTTTGAGAACCGAAAGCATGAACAAACTGGAAATCCAGAACCTGCATAAACGCTACGGCAGCCACGAAGTGCTCAAGGGCGTTTCGCTGACAGCCAAGGCCGGCGATGTCATCAGCATCATTGGCTCCAGCGGTTCGGGCAAAAGCACCTTTCTGCGCTGCATCAACTTGCTGGAGCAGCCCCATGCCGGCCGCATCCTGCTGAACAATGAAGAGCTCAAACTGGTTGCCAACAAAGACGGCAGCTTGAAAGCCGCAGACCCCAAGCAACTGCAGCGCATGCGCTCAAGGCTGTCGATGGTGTTCCAGCATTTCAACCTGTGGTCGCACATGACTGCACTGGAAAACATCATCGAAGCGCCGATGCACGTGCTCGGTCTTTCAAAGAAAGAGGCGCTGGAAAAAGCCGAACATTACCTGGCCAAGGTCGGCGTTTCCCATCGCAAGCAAGCCTATCCGGGCCACATGTCCGGTGGCGAGCAGCAGCGCGTGGCGATTGCCCGTGCGTTGGCGATGGAACCCGAGGTCATGTTGTTTGACGAACCTACGTCCGCGCTTGATCCGGAGCTGGTCGGCGATGTGCTCAAAGTCATGCAGGCACTGGCGCAAGAAGGCCGCACCATGGTCGTCGTGACCCATGAAATGGGCTTTGCGCGAGAAGTGTCGAACCAGTTGATCTTCCTGCACAAAGGCGTGGTCGAAGAGCAAGGCGATCCGCGCGAAGTGCTGGTCAATCCTAAATCCGAGCGGTTGCAGGGGTTTCTCTCGGGCAGTCTCAAGTAGCGACCGTCGGTGCCTTTTGCGTTGGAACAGGTCATGCTGCGCGGCAACTCTGTTAGCGACATGACCTGGCTGGACCCGTTTTAGCTCAAGCGCATCGGCGCTTGACCCACCCTTGTGACACGTTTCGGACTGCCCGCCATGACTGCCCATCGAATAGGTTTTCTCATCTGGCCCAGCACCAAAGCCCTGACTTTGGCGCTGGCCGAGGAAGCCTTGCGTGTTGCCCAGCGGGTTCACCCGGAGGTGGTGTACGAACTGTCGTTCCTGCAGGCAGAACCGCCGCTTGAGGGTGGCGCGTGGCAATTGCCCGGTGAGCCCTGGACCGGGCGACTGGAAGGTTTTCAGAAGCTATTCCTGCTGGCCGACGAGCCGCCAGCGCCCATGACCTCCGCCCTGAGCAGTGCGCTCAAGCAAGTGGTGCGCGCCGGTTGTGTGATTGGTGGGCTGTCGGCGGGCGTTTATCCGCTGGCGCAGTTGGGCTTGCTTGACGGTTATCGCGCGGCGGTGCACTGGCGCTGGCAGGACGATTTTGCCGAGCGCTTTCCGAAGGTTATCGCCACCAGCCACTTGTTCGACTGGGATCGGGATCGGTTGACCGCGTGCGGCGGGATGTCAGTACTCGATCTGCTGCTGGCCGTGTTGGCCCGTGATCATGGCGCTGAGCTTGCGGGAGCGGTGTCGGAAGAGCTGGTGGTCGAGCGCATTCGTGAAGGCGGCGAGCGTCAGCGCATTCCGTTGCAGAACCGTTTGGGCTCCAGTCATCCGAAGCTGACCCAGGCAGTGCTGTTGATGGAAGCGAATATCGAAGAACCGCTGACCACCGACGAGATCGCCCAGCATGTGTGCGTGTCGCGTCGTCAGTTGGAGCGGATTTTCAAGCAGTACCTCAACCGCGTGCCGAGTCAGTATTACCTGGAACTGCGCCTGAACAAGGCCCGGCAGATGCTGATGCAGACCAGCAAATCGATCATTCAGATTGGTTTGTCCTGCGGCTTTTCGTCCGGCCCGCATTTCTCCAGCGCCTACCGCAACTTCTTCGGCGCCACCCCCCGCGAAGACCGCAACCAGCGCCGCAGCAGCAGCCCGTTCGAATTGTCGCCGGTGCCTGCAGAGCGGGGTTAGCTTTTTACTGCTTTCAAATGTGGGAGCGGACCTGTCCGCGAAGACAGTCTTACATTCAGCGCATGTTCACCGGCTCAGGCAAAGCTTCGCGGACAGGTCCGCTCCCACGGGATCGAGTCGTGGCATGTGCGCGATTGCCTCGCCAACAAGTTGGCTCCTACAGCTCTTCAGCGTTTAAACTGCGCCATTGCGACGCTATTTGTCGCATTGCTGAAAGCCACGAAAAAAGCCGGGTTGGCGCTGTAACAAGTTGTCGCTTGGCGGCAAGGCCCGGCTGAAAACTGTCCCTACAATCCTTTCATCGCTCGCCAGTTCCAGGCAGGCGTTCCTCTTCAGGAGACTCCGATGTCCGTTGAGCAAGCTCCGGTGCAACGCGCCGATTTCGACCAGGTGATGGTCCCCAACTACGCACCGGCCGCTTTCATTCCAGTGCGCGGTGCCGGCTCCCGGGTCTGGGATCAGTCGGGTCGAGAACTGGTTGATTTCTCCGGTGGCATCGCCGTCAACGTGTTGGGTCACTGCCATCCTGCTTTGGTCAACGCCTTGACCGAGCAGGGCAACAAGCTGTGGCACGTGTCCAACGTCTTCACCAACGAGCCTGCGCTGCAACTGGCCCGTAAGCTGGTCGACTCGACCTTCGCCGAGCGCGTGTTCTTCTGTAACTCCGGCGCCGAAGCCAACGAAGCCGCCTTCAAGCTGGCCCGCCGCGTATCCCACGATCTGTACGGCACTGAAAAATACGAAATCGTCGCGGCGATCAACAGCTTCCACGGCCGCACGCTGTTTACCGTCAGCGTCGGTGGGCAGCCGAAGTATTCCGATGGTTTCGGCCCGAAAATCACCGGTATCTCCCACGTTCCTTACAACGACCTAGAAGCCCTGAAAGCTGCCGTCACTGACAAGACCTGCGCTGTCGTGCTGGAGCCGATTCAAGGCGAAGGCGGCGTGTTGCCGGCCGATTTGTCCTACCTGCAAGGCGCCCGCGAACTGTGCGACAAGCACAACGCGCTGCTGGTGTTCGATGAAGTGCAGAGCGGCATGGGCCGCAGCGGTCATCTGTTCGCCTACATGCATTACGGCGTCACCCCGGACATTCTTTCCAGCGCGAAAAGCATCGGCGGCGGCTTCCCGATGGCGGCGATGCTGACCACCGAAAAGCTCGCCAAGCACCTGTCAGTCGGTGTTCACGGCACGACTTACGGCGGCAACCCGCTGGCGTGCGCGGTCGGCAACGCAGTGATGGACGTGGTCAACACTCCAGAAGTACTGGCGGGCGTGAATGCCAAGCATCAGCAGTTCAAGACCCGTCTGGAAAAGATCGGCGAGCAGTACGGCATCTTCACTCAGGTGCGTGGCCTTGGCCTGCTGATCGGTTGCGTGCTTACCGAGGCCTGGAAAGGCCGCGCCAAGGACATCTTCAACGCTGCCGAGCATGAAGGCGTGATGATCCTTCAGGCCGGCCCGGATGTGATTCGTTTCGCGCCAAGCCTGGTGGTTGAAGAAGCTGACATCGAAGAAGGTTTGAATCGCTTCGAGCGTGCGATTGCGAAGCTGACTGCGGCATAACCGGCGACAAATAACCTGTAGGAGCGAACTTGTTCGCGAGGCGTCCTGCCTGACACATCGCGGTGTCTGGCTCGCCAACAAGTTGGCTCCTACAGGGCGCTTGCTTTTGTTTTCTCTCTCGCCGGACCACCGGCGGATTTTTTCTTTAGGAGTGACACCATGCTGGTGATGCGCCCCGCGCAAATGGCTGATCTGGCCGAGGTCCAACGCCTCGCTGCCGACAGCCCGATTGGTGTCACGTCCTTGCCGGATGACGCCGGCCGCTTGAGCGACAAGATTGCCGCTTCGGAAGCGTCGTTTTCGGCAGAAGTCAGTTTCAACGGCGAAGAAACCTATTTCTTTGTGCTCGAAGACCTGGAAACCAATCGTCTGGTCGGTTGCTCAGGGATCGTCGCCTCGGCGGGCTACTCCGAGCCCTTCTATAGCTTTCGTAACGAAACCTTCGTTCATGCCTCCCGTGAACTGAAAATTCACAACAAGATTCACGTCCTCTCGCAGTGCCACGACCTGACAGGCAACAGCCTGCTGACCAGCTTCTACGTGGTACGCGAACTGGTGGGCACGACCTGGTCGGAACTCAACTCCCGAGGCCGCTTGCTGTTCGTCGCGAACCATCCCGAGCGTTTTGCTGATTCGGTGGTCACCGAAATAGTGGGTTACAGTGATGAAAACGGCGACTCACCGTTCTGGGACGCCATTGGCCGTAACTTCTTCGACCTGAACTACGCCGAAGCCGAGCGTCTGTGCGGCCTGAAAAGCCGGACCTTTCTTGCCGAGCTGATGCCGCATTACCCGATCTACGTGCCGCTGCTGCCGGACACCGCGCAAGAAGCCATGGGCCAAGTGCATCCGCGTGCGCAGATCACCTTCGACATCCTGATGCGCGAAGGCTTCGAGACCGATCATTACATCGACATCTTCGACGGCGGCCCGACCTTGCACGCGCGCGTCTCGGGCATTCGTTCGATCTCCCAAAGCCGCGTGGTGCCGGTCAAGATCGACACCGTCAACAGTGGCGATGCGGTCAAGGGCGGGCGGCCTTATCTGGTTGCCAATGGTCAGTTGCAGGACTACCGCGCTGTGTTGCTGGAGCTCGATTGGGTCCCCGGCAAACCGGTCACGCTCAGTGTCGGGGCGGCTGAAGCATTGGGCGTGGGTGAAGGCGCCAGCGTGCGCATCGTCGCGGTTTGACAGGTTGATTACCGTTGTCCGCCCGCTGAATGACCAGCGCGGACGGCGGATCGCAGGTTAGCGAGTTTCGCCGGTTTCCCAAGGAGGCCGGGTTGAGGAGAAAGCATGATCGTTCGTCCCGTACGCAGCAGTGACCTGACGGCGCTGATCGAGTTGGCGCGCAGCACTGGCCCCGGCCTGACCACTTTACCGGCCAACGAAGAGCGTCTGGCGCACCGGGTCGGCTGGGCGGAAAAAACCTTCCGCGGCGAAGCCGGACGTGGCGATGCGGATTACCTGTTCGTGCTCGAAGACGACGATGAGCGCGTGGTGGGTATTTCCGCCATCGCAGGTGCCGTCGGTCTGCGTGAGCCCTGGTACAACTACCGTGTCGGCCTGACTGTCAGCGCGTCCCAGGAGCTGAACATCTATCGCGAGATCCCGACGCTGTTTCTGGCCAATGACCTGACCGGCAATTCGGAGCTGTGCTCGCTGTTTCTGCGCGATGACGCCCGTACTGGCTTGAACGGTCGCTTACTGTCCAGGGCGCGGATGTTGTTCATCGCCGAATTCCCAGAGTTGTTCGGCAACAAGATCATCGCCGAGATGCGCGGCATGTCCGACGAGCACGGTCATTCGCCGTTCTGGGAAAGCCTGGGTCGGCACTTCTTCAAGATGGAATTCAGCCAGGCCGATTACCTGACCGGCGTTGGCAATAAGGCGTTCATCGCCGAACTGATGCCGAAATTCCCGCTGTACACCTGCTTCCTGTCGGAAGAGGCACGCAACATCATTGGCCGCGTTCACCCGAGCACCGAGCCGGCGTTGGCCATGCTCAAGGCGGAAGGCTTTAGCTATCAGGGCTACGTCGACATTTTCGACGCGGGCCCGGCCATCGAGTGCGAAACCAGCAAGATTCGCGCAGTTCGCGACAGCCAGCCACTGGTGTTGGCCGTGGGGACGCCGGGCGATGACGCGACGCCATTCCTTATTCATAACCGCAAACGCGAAGATTGCCGCGTGACTGCTGCGCCTGCCCGTTTCGCCGCCGGCACGCTGGTGGTTGACCCGCAGACCGCCAAACGCCTGCGCCTGAGCGCGGGTGATCATGTGCGCGCGGTTCCATTGTCTCCGGCTCGGGAGGGTATCTGATGAGCACGCTTTTTATCGCAGGCGCTTGGCAAGCTGGGCAGGGTGAGACTTTCGAGTCGCTCAATCCGGTCACGCAACAGGTGATCTGGTCCGGCCAGGGCGCCAGTGCTGCTCAGGTCGATGCCGCCGTTGTTGCTGCGCGTCAGGCGTTTCCCGCTTGGGCGTCGCTGCCCCTGGAAGAGCGAATCGGTGTGCTCGAAACGTTCGCTGTCAGCCTGAAGGATCATGCCGACGAACTGGCGCGCTGCATCGGTGAGGAAACCGGCAAGCCGCTGTGGGAATCGGCCACGGAAGTGACCAGCATGGTCAACAAGGTCGCGATCTCGATCCAGAGCTATCGCGAGCGCACCGGCGAGAAGAGCGGCCCGCTGGGCGACGCCACCGCCGTGTTGCGCCACAAGCCCCACGGTGTGGTAGCGGTGTTTGGTCCCTACAACTTCCCTGGGCATCTGCCTAACGGTCACATCGTGCCGGCGCTGCTGGCGGGTAACGCCGTGGTGTTCAAGCCCAGCGAACTGACGCCCAAAGTCGCCGAGCTGACCGTCAAATGCTGGATCGAAGCCGGGCTGCCTGCGGGGGTGCTCAACCTGCTGCAAGGCGCGCGGGAAACCGGCATCGCGCTGGCAGCCAACGCGGGTATCGACGGGTTGTTCTTTACCGGTTCAAGCCGCACGGGCAATGCGTTACATCAGCAATTTGCCGGGCGCCCGGATAAAATTCTTGCGCTGGAGATGGGCGGCAACAATCCGCTGATCGTCGATCAAGTGCAGGACGTTGAAGCGGCGGTGTACACGGTGATTCAGTCGGCGTTCATCTCTGCTGGCCAGCGCTGCACCTGTGCCCGTCGCTTGCTGGTGCCGGAAGACGCGTGGGGTGATGCATTCTTGACGCGGCTGGTTGAAGTGAGCGCGACCATTGCGGTGGGCGCGTTCGATCAACAGCCTGCGCCATTCATGGGCTCGGTGATTTCTCTGGCTGCTGCGCAGGCGCTGCTCGATGCGCAGGAACACCTGCTGGCGAACGGCGCTGTGGCGCTGTTGGAAATGACGCAACCGGCCGCGCAATCCGCGCTGCTGACGCCCGGCATCCTGGACGTCAGCGATGTCGCGGATCGTCCGGACGAGGAGCTGTTCGGACCGCTGTTGCAGGTTATCCGCTACGCTGATTTCGATGCCGCGATTGCCGAAGCCAACGCTACGCAATATGGGCTGGCGGCGGGTTTGCTGTCCGACTCCCAAGCGCGCTATCAGCAATTCTGGCTGCAAAGCCGGGCCGGGATCGTCAACTGGAACAAGCAACTGACGGGCGCTGCCAGCAGTGCGCCGTTCGGTGGGGTAGGGGCGTCAGGCAATCATCGTGCGAGTGCGTATTACGCGGCCGATTACTGCGCGTATCCGGTGGCGTCGCTTGAGGCTGAACAGTTGACGCTGCCGGCGAGTTTGACGCCCGGGATCACGATGTAATCCCTGTCTGGCACGAATCCGTGGGAGCGGACCTGTCCGCGAAGAGGCCGGTAGACCAACACATGTCTGTCGGCTGAAAGTCAGTCTTCGCGGACAGGTCCGCTCCCACGGGGCGTCGTATTACACAAAGAATGTGCACATAAAAACAGATCCACGGAGCCTCACCGATGAAATCCTGTGAAGTCAACTTTGACGGTCTAGTGGGGCCTACCCATAACTACGGCGGGCTGTCGTACGGCAACGTTGCCTCTCAGAGCAATTGCCAGCAATCGTCCAATCCCCGCGAGGCCGCGCTGCAAGGCCTGGCGAAAATGAAAGCGCTGATGGACATGGGTTTCACCCAGGGCGTGCTGGCGCCGCAGGAACGTCCGGACGTTGCCGGCCTGCGCACGCTGGGTTTTGGCGGGACCGATGCGCAAGTGATCCAGAGCGCAGCCAAACACGACATGCCGTTGCTGGTCGCCAGTTGCTCAGCGTCGAGCATGTGGGTAGCCAATGCCGCGACAGTCAGCCCAAGCGCTGACACTGCAGATGGCCGCGTGCATTTCACCGCCGCCAATCTCAACTGCAAATACCACCGCAGCATCGAACACCCGACGACCAGCCGCGTGCTGGGGGCGATGTTCGCCAATCAGCAGCACTTCGCCCATCATGCCGCCCTGCCTGCCGTCGCCCAGTTCGGCGACGAGGGCGCGGCCAACCACACGCGTTTCTGCCGTGACTACGGTGAGGCTGGCGTCGAGTTTTTCGTCTTCGGGCGCAGCGCATTCGATACCCGTTACCCAGCGCCGCAAAAGTACCCGGCGCGCCAGACCCTTGAGGCCTCGCAAGCGGTGGCGCGTCTGCACGGCTTGAGCGAGGAGGGCACGGTCTATGCCCAGCAGAACCCGGCAGTGATTGATCAAGGCGTGTTTCACAACGACGTGATCGCCGTGGGTAACGGTGAAGTGCTGTTCTACCACGAGGATGCGTTTCTCAACACCGAGCACATGCTGACCGAACTTCACGACAAACTCAGCCGTCGCGGCGGACGTTTCCACGCCATCTGCGTGCCACGCAGCGAAGTGGCGGTGGAAGACGCAGTCCGCTCTTATCTGTTCAACAGCCAGTTGCTGTCGCGCGAGGACGGCTCGATGCTGCTGATCGTGCCGGAGGAGTGTCGGGGCAACGAGCGCGTGTGGAATTACCTGCAACGCCTGATCGCCGACGACAGCCCGATCGGTGAAGTGAAAGTCTTCGACCTCAAGCAGAGCATGCAGAACGGCGGCGGGCCGGCCTGCCTGCGACTGCGCGTTGCGCTGAATGAAACCGAACTGGCGGCGGTCAACCCAGGCGTTATCATGACCGCCCCGTTGTACGAGACCCTGACGCAGTGGGTGGACAAGCATTATCGCGACCGCATGAGCGAGAACGATCTCGCTGATCCGCAACTGTTGCTCGAATGCCGCACAGCGCTGGATGAACTGACCCGGCACCTTAAGCTGGGCGCGGTCTATCCTTTCCAGATCAATTGAATTTCCGCAGACCTGCGCGCCGTTCGCGCAGGTCTTGAATTAAAGAGAGAGTAAAAAATGACCGACGCCCTGCGTTTGATCCTTGAAGACACCGATGGCACTCAGCTGGAAACTTCCTGCACCCGCGTTGCCGTTATCTGGCAGGGCAAAGAGCTGTGGATTCAGCAAGACGGCCGTGGTCAGCTGCTGATCGGCGTTGACGTCGAAGAAGGCGATGCCGAATACGCCAACCTGCTGCTGCGCCCTCTGGCCACCAATCTGGTCAGCCTGCAACTGGAAATGGAACCTGCGGACGCGGGCGATGACGAAGACGAGCACGTCCACGGCCCCGATTGCACCCACGACTAAGCAGGAACTGCGCCCATGCTCGCACTCGGCAAACTGCTTGAACTGACCCTCGCGGGCGATGAACCGGCAGAGAAAACTCAGCTCACCGTCGAAGGCGTGCGTCTGCGCTGGCTGGCCGAAGGCGCGCTGGAGGTAACACCGCCAGAGGCGCGGGACAATGGCACTGATCTGCTGTTGTCGGCCGGCATCCATGGCAACGAAACAGCCCCCATCGAGTTACTGGATGAATTGATCCAGAGCATCGCACGCGGCGAACTCAAGCCACGCGCACGTCTTCTTTTCCTGTTCGGCAACCCCGAAGCCATGCGTCGCGGTGAGCGGTATGTCGAGCAGGATGTGAACCGTCTGTTCAACGGGCGTCACGAGCAGAGCAGCGGCGCAGAAGCCTTGCGTGCCGGAGAGCTTGAGCGTCTAGCCTCCGGGTTTTTCAGCGAACCGGATCGCGACCGTTTGCATTACGACCTGCACACGGCGATTCGCGGCTCGAAAATCGAGCAGTTTGCGCTGTATCCCTGGAAAGAAGGCCGCCGGCATTCGCGCCGCGAACTGGTGCGTTTGCATGGCGCGGGTATGGAGGCGGTGTTGTTGCAGAACAAACCGTCCATCGTGTTCAGCGCCTACACCTACGACCAGCTGGGCGCTGAATCCTTCACGCTGGAACTCGGTAAGGCGCGGCCTTTTGGGCAGAATCAGTCGGTCAATCTTGCGCCGTTGAGAACGCTGTTGAGCAACCTGATTCGTGGCACTGAGCCGTTGGTGGGTGACGAGATCGACGGGCTCAAGCTGTTCAGCGTTGCCCGGGAGATCATCAAGCGCAGCGACGCTTTCACGCTCAATCTGCCTAACGACGTCGAGAACTTCACAGTGCTGGAGAAGGGCTTTGTGCTGGCTGAAGACGCGTCCAGCTCACGCTGGGTCGTCGAGGAGGAGGGCGCACGCATCATCTTTCCCAATCCAAACGTCAAGAACGGACTGCGGGCGGGGATATTGATCGTGCCGACGACGGATGAGCAGTTGGGGTAGGGGTGGTTACCGGGGCACTGCGGATCTCTGTAGGAGCGAACTTGTTCGCGAGGCATTTCGCCTGATGTACCTCAGCGCTTGCCTCGCTAACAAGTTGGCTCCTACAGAAGTGACTTTGCTTTAGCTTGCCACTTTCTTCTGTGCTTCCGGGCGACGAATCGCGCGCAGTTTGCTCAGGGTGTCAGCAACGGTTTTCGCAGCTTCCTGGCCCTTGTGCACGAAGTGATCAAAGAAGAATTTGTGATGCTCCTCGCCTGCGTGGAAGTGATGCGGCGTCAGTACCACCGAGAACACCGGGACTTCGGTTTCCAGCTGAACCTGCATCAACGCGCTAATCACCGATTGCGCGACGAACTCGTGACGATAAATCCCGCCATCGACCACCAGACCGGCGGCAACGATGCCTGAGTAATGACCGGTATTGGCCAGCAGCTTGGCGTGCAGAGGGATCTCAAAAGCACCGCCGACTTCAAAAAAGTCGATGTCGCTCTCGGTGTAACCATGGTTGGCCATTTCAGCGACGAACCCTTTACGGCTCTGATCGACAATATCCTTGTGCCAGCAAGCCTGGATAAAGGCGACGCGTTCGTTGGGGTGGGCTTTGCTTTTGCTATCGATTGCTGTGGGTTGCATCTGTTCTGTCTCCTGTTTAATTAAAAAACAGGGCGCTTTGGATCGAAGGGGATGCCAGTTTCGGTCGGCCGCTGAACGAGCGTAGTACGCCCGTGGCTGTGCTTTCGACGCGATCCTGTGGTGCCAATCCCGTTCTCTCTTCATCCGGACTATGACCGTCGGCCTCGGGATCACACCGAGTCTGCTGACCTTGTCTGGGCATTGAACCCAACCAAGCGCTCGCGGGCTAGACGCATTGCGCGCCATTACCGCCGGTGGGGAATCGCACCCCGCCCTGAGAACGTTGCCGACATTAATCGTTGTCGGCGGGCAGTTTTTATCACAGTTTTCGCGGATGTGCATGGACGCTTTCTTACAGTGAACCAGACTTTTTCTTATAACGAATCCTTGGAATTGCAGCCTGCTGCCTTGATTATCTTCCCTCAAGACCTCAAAACTGAGGTTCGACATCTTTTTCAGGGAGCTTCTTCGTGACGGTTATCGACCTGCGCAGCGACACAGTGACCCAGCCCACAGCAGCCATGCGCGAAGCCATGGCGCGTGCGCCGCTGGGCGATGACGTGTATGGCGAGGATCCGACGGTCAATCGTCTGGAGTCCTGGCTGGCCGAACGACTGGGTTTCGCGGCTGCGCTGTACGTCCCGACCGGCACCATGAGCAACCTGCTGGGCCTGATGGCGCATTGTGAACGTGGCGACGAATACATCGTCGGGCAGCAAGCGCACACCTACAAATACGAAGGCGGCGGAGCGGCAGTGCTGGGATCAATTCAGCCCCAGCCGCTGGATAATCAGGCCGATGGCTCGCTGGACCTGGATCAGGTGGTCGGCGCGATCAAGGCCGACGATTTCCACTTCGCCCGCACGAAACTGCTGGCGCTGGAAAACACCATGCAGGGCAAAGTGCTGTCATTGGAATACCTCGCCGCCGCGCGCAAGCTCACCACTGAAAAGGGCTTGCAGCTGCACCTGGACGGCGCTCGCTTGTATAACGCCGCCGTTAAACTCGGCGTCGATGCCCAAGTGATCGCGCAGCATTTCGACTCGGTGTCGGTATGCCTGTCCAAAGGCCTCGGCGCGCCGGTGGGTTCGGTGCTGTGTGGCAGCAAAGAGCTGATCGGCAAAGCGCGCCGTCTGCGCAAAATGGTGGGCGGCGGCATGCGTCAGGCGGGCTTCCTGGCGGCTGCCGGGTTGTATGCGCTGGAACATCACGTCGAGCGGCTGGCTGAAGACCATGACAACGCAGCGTTGCTCGGCAAACGCCTGAGCGAGTTGGGGTACGAGATCGAGCCGGTGCAGACCAACATGGTGTACGTGCAGATTGGCGATAAGGCCGACCAGTTGAAGGCATTCTGCGCCGAGCGGGGCATTACTCTGAGCGCCGCACCGCGCCTGCGGATGATCACCCATTTGAATGTCAGCCGCACGCAAGTCGAGCAGGTCGTTGCGGCATTTGCCGAGTTCGCCGGTGCTTGAACGACCGATAATCCAATTGCTTGTTTCTATCGAATAAACACGCTGTACCGAGCGTGCAACGCCTATATAATGCGGCCCTTTGCCGTCGCTACGTCGATGACGTTATGCATTTGCCTCTGGCCGCAGTTCCCGTGGAAGAACCTATGAAAAGCGCAGAAATCCGTGAAGCCTTCCTTCGCTTCTTCGAAGAGCAAGGCCACACCCGTGTAGCCTCCAGCTCCTTGATTCCAGGCAATGACCCAACTCTGCTGTTCACCAACGCAGGCATGAACCAGTTCAAGGACTGCTTTCTGGGTCAGGAAAAACGAGCCTACACCCGTGCCGTCAGCAGCCAGAAGTGCGTGCGCGCCGGCGGCAAGCACAACGACCTGGAAAACGTCGGCTACACCGCGCGTCACCACACCTTCTTCGAAATGCTGGGCAACTTCAGCTTCGGCGACTATTTCAAGCGCGACGCCATCACTTACGCCTGGACCTTCCTCACCGGCGTGCTGAACCTGCCCAAGGAAAAACTCTGGGTCACGGTTTACGCGTCAGATGATGAGGCGTACGACATCTGGACCAAAGAGATCGGTGTCCCTGCCGAGCGCATGGTTCGCATCGGCGACAACAAAGGCGCGCCATACGCCTCCGACAACTTCTGGACCATGGGCGACACCGGCCCGTGCGGCCCTTGCACCGAGATTTTCTACGACCACGGCGCCGACATCTGGGGCGGCCCACCGGGTTCGCCTGAAGAAGACGGCGACCGTTACATTGAAATCTGGAACAACGTGTTCATGCAGTTCAACCGGACTGCCGATGGCGTTTTGCATCCGCTGCCAGCGCCTTCGGTCGATACCGGCATGGGCCTGGAGCGCGTCAGCGCTGTCCTGCAACACGTAAATTCCAACTACGAGATCGACTTGTTCCAGAGCCTGCTGGCCGCTGCCGCCAAGGCGATCGGTTGCAGCAACGACAATCAGGCTTCCCTGAAAGTCGTGGCCGACCACATTCGTTCGTGCGGCTTCCTGATTGCCGACGGCGTTTTGCCGTCCAACGAAGGCCGTGGCTACGTGCTGCGCCGGATCATTCGTCGCGCTTGCCGTCACGGCAACAAGCTGGGCGCTTCCGGCAGCTTTTTCTATCAGATCGTTGCAGCGCTGGTCGCCGAAATGGGCGACGCG
Source organism: Pseudomonas rosaeacicularis (assembly GCF_057128745.1). Classification (NCBI taxonomy): domain Bacteria; kingdom Pseudomonadati; phylum Pseudomonadota; class Gammaproteobacteria; order Pseudomonadales; family Pseudomonadaceae; genus Pseudomonas; species Pseudomonas rosaeacicularis. The sequence continues at coordinate 92,241 of NZ_JBSKHT010000007.1, read as the reverse complement.
TTCCCGGAACTGAAAAACCAGCAGTCGCACATCGAGCGCGTACTCAAAGGTGAAGAAGAGCAGTTCGCCAAGACCCTGGAGCAGGGCCTGAAAATCCTTGAGCAGGATCTGGCCGAGCTCAAAGGCACCGTCGTGCCAGGCGATGTGGTGTTCAAACTCTACGACACCTACGGTTTCCCGATGGACCTGACCGGCGACATCGCCCGCGAGCGCAACCTGACTCTCGATGAGGAAGGTTTCGAACGCGAGATGGACGCGCAACGGGTTCGCGCACGTTCTGCCAGTTCGTTCGGCATGGACTACAACAGCCTGGTCAAGGTCGATGTGGCCACCGAATTCACCGGCTACAAAGCCACTGCCGGTGACGCGAAAATCGTTGCTCTCTATAAAGAAGGCATTGCGGTCGAGCAATTGAACGAAGGCGAGGATGGCGTCGTCATCCTTGATCAGACGCCGTTCTACGCCGAGTCCGGTGGCCAGATTGGCGACAGCGGCTATCTGACCGCGGGCGACGTGCGCTTTGACGTCAGCGACACCACCAAAACCGGCGGTGCGTTCCTGCATCACGGCGTTCAGGTGTCGGGCAGTTTGAAAGTCGGCGCAACGGTCAGCACGCAAGTCGCGGCCGAAGTGCGTCAGGCCACGTCGCTGAACCACTCTGCTACTCACTTGCTGCACGCCGCGTTGCGTCAAGTGCTGGGCGATCACGTTCAGCAGAAGGGCTCATTGGTTGACAGTCAGCGTCTGCGTTTCGACTTCAGCCATTTCGAGTCGATCAAACCTGAGCAGATCAAGGCGCTGGAAGACATTGTCAACGCCGAAGTGCGCAAGAACACCCCGGTCGAAACCGAAGAAACCGATATCGAGACCGCCAAGAAGAAAGGCGCCATGGCGCTGTTTGGCGAGAAGTACGGCGACAACGTGCGCGTGTTGAGTATGGGCGGTGATTTCTCCGTCGAGCTGTGCGGCGGGATTCACGCTAATCGCACCGGCGACATCGCGCTGTTCAAGATCATCAGCGAAGGTGGCGTGGCCGCTGGCGTGCGTCGTATCGAAGCGGTTACCGGCGCTGCGGCTCTGGCCTATCTGAACGGCGCCGAAGAACAACTCAAGGAAGCCGCGACGCTGGTCAAAGGCAACCGCGACAACCTGCTGGACAAGCTTGCGGCTGTCATTGAGCGCAATCGTCTGCTGGAAAAACAACTGGAACAATTGCAGGCCAAAGCGGCCAGCGCAGCAGGCGACGATCTGTCGTCCTCTGCGGTGGATGTCAACGGCGTCAAGGTCCTCGCTGCCCGTCTCGACGGTCAGGATGGCAAGGCGCTGCTGGCGCTGGTCGATCAGTTGAAGAACAAGCTCGGCCGCGCAGTGATCCTGCTCGGCAGTGTGCATGAAGATAAGGTCGTCCTCGTTGCCGGGGTAACCAAGGACCTGACTGGCCAACTCAAAGCCGGTGATTTGATGAAACAAGCGGCCGCCGCCGTGGGTGGCAAGGGTGGCGGTCGTCCTGACATGGCACAAGGCGGTGGCGTTGACGCCTCTGCACTGGACGCAGCGCTTGCGCTGGCTGTTCCGTTTGCCGGGCAGGGTATTTAAGTCGATCTCCCGGAACCCGCTGCCAGTCAGCGGGTTTTGACATTAGAGGTCGAAGAAGTTTAATGGGCGCCCACACGGGCTGAGGCGGCTTTGAGATGGCTTTAATCGTACAGAAATTTGGCGGCACCTCGGTGGGCTCGGTCGAGCGCATCGAGCAAGTGGCCGACAAAGTGAAAAAATTCCGCGAAGCAGGCGATGACCTGGTGATCGTGCTTTCGGCCATGAGCGGCGAGACCAATCGCCTGATCGCGCTGGCCAAACAGATCAATGATCAACCGGTGCCTCGTGAGCTGGACGTGATTGTGTCCACCGGCGAGCAGGTGACCATTGCGCTGTTGGCGATGGCACTGATCAAGCGTGGCGTGCCGGCGGTTTCCTACACCGGTAACCAGGTTCGCATCCTGACCGACAGCGCGCACAACAAGGCGCGTATTCTGCAGATCGACGATCAGAAAATTCGCGCCGACCTTAAAGCCGGGCGAGTGGTAGTGGTCGCAGGTTTCCAGGGTGTCGACGAGAACGGCAACATCACGACCCTGGGTCGCGGTGGTTCAGACACCACGGGCGTGGCGCTGGCCGCAGCGCTCAAGGCGGATGAATGCCAGATCTACACCGACGTCGATGGTGTCTACACCACTGACCCGCGTGTGGTCTCTTCAGCTCAGCGTCTGGACAAGATCACCTTCGAAGAGATGCTGGAAATGGCCAGCCTCGGTTCCAAGGTGCTGCAGATCCGCGCGGTCGAATTCGCCGGCAAGTACAACGTCCCGCTGCGCGTACTGCACAGCTTCAAAGAGGGTCCGGGCACCCTCATTACCATCGATGAAGAGGAATCCATGGAACAGCCGATCATTTCTGGCATCGCTTTCAATCGCGACGAAGCCAAGCTGACGATCCGTGGCGTGCCAGACACCCCGGGCGTTGCGTTCAAAATCCTCGGGCCTATCAGCGGCGCGAACATTGAAGTCGATATGATCGTGCAGAATGTTGCGCACGATAACACCACCGATTTCACTTTTACTGTGCACCGCAATGACTACCAGGCTGCCCTGCAGGTCCTGGAAAACACCGCCAGCGAAATCGGCGCGCGTGAAGTCAAGGGCGACGCCAAGATTGCCAAGGTTTCCATCGTCGGTGTCGGCATGCGTTCCCACGCGGGCGTTGCCAGCCGCATGTTCGAATCCCTGGCCAAGGAAAGCATCAACATCCAGATGATCTCGACGTCGGAGATCAAGGTGTCGGTCGTGATCGAAGAAAAGTATCTGGAGTTGGCGGTGCGTGCATTGCACACCGCGTTTGAACTGGATGCTCCTCGCCAAGGCGAGTAATGCCTACAAGAAGGGCGCGGATTAGGCGCCCTTCGCTTTTTTTGATGCGCGCAAGAATTCTGATTGTCCCGGCGCCCGTCAATACTCAGGTGTGACCTCTGCTGATTCTGGCTCGGGCCGTTGCCTGTTCGTTATGCAGACTGTTGTCCCTGAATGTAAGGCGTGAGGAGAAAAGTATGCTGATTCTGACTCGTCGGTGCGCTGAGAGCCTGATCATTGGTGATGGTGAAATCACAGTGACCGTGCTGGGCGTAAAAGGTAACCAAGTGCGAATCGGTGTCAATGCGCCCAAGGAAGTGGCTGTTCACCGCGAAGAGATTTACCTGCGGATAAAGAAAGAGAAGGATGAAGAACCAAGCCATTAATTTTTATTGAATTTTCGGTTTGCAAACGGGGAAAAGGGTGGTTATTATACGCCCCGTGTTGCGGAGAGCTGGCCGAGTGGCCGAAGGCGCTCCCCTGCTAAGGGAGTACACCTCAAAAGGGTGTCGGGGGTTCGAATCCCCCGTTCTCCGCCATTATTTGCGTAGTACGTTGTTTCTGGCTTGATCCGTAAGTGTTTGAATTTACTGGAAAAAGCGCTTGACCAAAGGATTCGACGGCCTATAATGCGCGGCAACAAATGCACTCGTAGCTCAGCTGGATAGAGTACTCGGCTACGAACCGAGCGGTCACAGGTTCGAATCCTGTCGAGTGCACCATTTAAGAGTTGTTTATAGCAATATAAGCAACTACTTTTGAAAGAGCCTGGCTTCAACAGGTATTAGCTTAACCGCTAATGTTTTTCCCAGTGGCGATCTGGTTTAACAAGCACCATCTGCACTCGTAGCTCAGCTGGATAGAGTACTCGGCTACGAACCGAGCGGTCACAGGTTCGAATCCTGTCGAGTGCACCAACAAACGAAAAGCCCGCATGAAAATGCGGGCTTTTTGCTGTCTAGCGTTTTCCTTTTACGCAGCCATTCTCGTCGAACGTTACTTGGTTGCTGCGACCTTTCTTCTGGTTGTACACGTAACGTTCTTCGTCATTGCGACTGATGATCTTGTCCGGTTTGCCGAGCATGCTTTCCACATCCCGCTTAGTCATGCCGGCAGGGGTCTGCAGATTGATGATCGCTCGTCTTCGTTGATCAGCGTTCAAGCGATTGCCGCAGCCATCGTCGCGCTGTCCTACAACAACCAGGTCCTTTGGCGTGCTGGTCGCTGATTGAGTGCTACGAGAGGTCGCCTCGGCAGAAGGCAGGTAACTCGCTGGCGTACCGGGCGGGGCGTTGAAGGCTTCCTGCAATTCCAGCACCTGACCTTCCGGGCAGCCAAGCGTAGTGAAGGTGACTTTTCCGGCTTCGTCCTCACAGCGATGCACTGTGGTGGCGAGTGCGCAAAGTGGCAGCATCAGCAAACTGCTGAAGATCAGCGGGCGAGTAGGTAGCATTCTGCGTCCTCCGTGACGGGTGTCCGGGCAGACTAGTCAGAGGATATTCGTGACGCGAGCGTGTTTTTCTCTCGGGATGTGACGCCGTAGCAATAACGACTCGGACACTCGTTAAGATTGTGTTGCAACCGATTGTTCCAAGGTGAATTTTTAGCGTGCAGTTCCAGCAAGCGGTGTATGATTGCGCCCGTCAGCCTCGCCGGGGCTTATGGAATACCTCCATGGACTTACCCAGTAGTTACTCTGAATTAAGTTGCACCAATCAAGAATCGACTGATTGATCTCTCGGCGTGTTCCACTGCTGGGAGTGGAGTTCGCCTATGACCGAAGTAGAAGTAAAAAAAACGCAGGACAGCCTTCAGGATCGTCTCGCTCAAGTTATCGATTTGCTGCAGCGCCAGCGGGTCGTCGAAGACCTGACGCATCGCCAGGAAGGCCAGCACCAGGACCGGGTTGAAAAACTGGTTCACCGGCAGAATCTCGTAGAGCTGCAACGCAAGCTCGAAGACCTTCACTCTGCCGACGTCGCCTATATTCTCGAAGCGCTCCCCCTTGAAGATCGTCTGACGGTCTGGCAACTGGTCAAGGCCGATCGCGACGGCGACATCCTTCTCGAAGTATCCGATTCCGTTCGTGAAACCCTGATCGCCGACATGGACGATCACGAGTTGCTGGCCGCCGCCAAAGAAATGGACGCGGACGAACTCGCTGACCTTGCGCCTGAATTGCCGCGCGACGTCGTTCACGAATTGATGGAAGCCCTTGACAGCCAGCAGCGCGAACGTGTGCGCTCGGCCTTGTCCTATAACGAAGATCAGGTCGGCGCCCTGATGGACTTCGAGATGGTGACGATCCGCGAGGATGTCAGTCTCGAGGTCGTGCTGCGGTATTTGCGTCGTCTTAAAGAACTGCCTGGTCACACCGATAAGTTGTTCGTCGTCGATTATGACGGCGTGCTCAAGGGTGTGCTGCCGATCAAGCGTCTGTTGGTCAATGACCCGGACAAGCAAGTGGCCGACGTCATGGCCAATGATCCGGTGAGTTTCCACCCGGACGGCGATGCGTATGAAGCTGCGCAGGCGTTCGAGCGCTACGACCTTATTTCCTCTCCGGTCGTGGATAAGAATGGCAAGCTGATTGGCCGTCTGACCATCGACGAAATGGTCGACCTGATTCGCGAGGAGAGTGAGACCGAAGTTCTCAACATGGCCGGTCTGCGTGAAGAGGAAGATATCTTCGCATCGGTATGGCGATCCCTGCGTAACCGCTGGGCATGGCTGGCTGTAAATCTGGTAACCGCGTTCATTGCTTCGCGGGTTATCGGGCTGTTCGAAGGCTCCATTGAAAAGCTGGTAGCGCTGGCTGCACTAATGCCTATCGTGGCGGGGATTGGGGGCAACTCTGGAAATCAAACCATCACTATGATCGTACGGGCCATGGCGCTCGATCAGGTCAGCACCGGCAACACCTCGCGATTGATGCGCAAGGAACTGGTCGTGGGTTTGATCAACGGTCTGGTTTGGGGCGGAGTGATCGGTATCGTCGCGTACCTGCTGTACGGCAGTTGGTCGCTGGGCGTGGTGATGACCGCTGCCATGACGCTTAACTTGCTACTCGCTGCGCTGATGGGGGTGCTGATCCCAATGACCCTGGCACGGCTTGGCCGTGATCCGGCCATGGGCGCCAGTGTCATGATTACGGCAATGACCGACAGTGGAGGTTTCTTTATCTTCCTGGGTCTGGCCACGATCTTTCTGCTTTGATGCAAGCACAAAAAAACCGCCCTTAAAGGCGGTTTTTTGTTATGCACAATTTAACTAACTAAATAAAAAACGTGCGCACAAAAAAGCCAGCTATATGCTGGCTTTTAAGTCTCTGGGTAGCGTCAGCTTATTCGCCGTCGTTAGCCAGGCTGGTGTCATGAGCGATAAGTGAAACCAAGGCGTTCTGTTGACGATGTGCAAGCTGGCGGAAACGTTGGAGCAGTTCGCGCTCGTGCAGCGACAGCTCAGGGCTGTCAAGGCGCAGGGTAGGCTCGTCGCCCAGTGCGCCTTCTTGGATAAGACTTTGTTCCAAACGAGCAATGATTTCCGAATTCATGCTGCGATGATGTTGCTTGGCGACGTCCGCGATACGTTCGCGCATGCCTTCTGGAAGGCGGACAACAAACTTGTCAGCTGTGCGACTTGAATAATTGGCCTGTTTCATAGGGCTCATATATTTAACCAAATTAGTTCAAAGAGGGAGGCGGTTCTAGCATTGGCCGCAAGATGTCATCCTGTGACTGTCATTTTGGCGAAATGTTCAACCAGCCAACAAATGGGGCCGCCATAATGCATCACTCTGACGGATCCTTGGCGTCAAATCTGTGACAAATATTGAACCACGTAAAGGCGTATAGCCAGCACAAAATGTCAGGAATGCGTTCCAGTATGCAAAGTTCCTACGTACCGCTGATCGCATGCCGACGCCATGATCCCACAGAAAGCGTGCTGTGATGGCTATCTGTCTTCAGCGTAGGTGGGTACTGAGAAATTATCGAGAACGCAGGCAAGAAAGAGACGAAGGGTCTTTCTTGAGGGTGGCGGGGTATTTTGGCGAGAGGCGAACGTATCGCGGCAAGATGTTGTGCCCTTGGTGCCCGAGTACAAATCAGCGCAGCACAGGATCAAACTTTATTCTTCTTCCCAATACCAGAGCGACAACGAACAGAACGGCGAAAACGCCTGCGATGGACTTAACCACCAAGCTGAAGGTGTCCATGGATGGGGATAGCAGCTGGTCCACGGCAAGAGCCATGATGGTCAGGATGAAAAACGATAATGCTGCTTTGGACATGGCGCATCCCTTGAAAGTAATTGAGCTGATAATTTTTGTATTCAGAATACCCAGCGCTGCGAGCGATCGACGCTGATCGGTGCGTCGGCATCATTAGCCAGCATCGCATCAGCACGTTGCACCTGCGTCGAGGCAATGCGCGGAGCCTGCTTCATCAGGTAGTGCGGTTGAGCCTGAACGGCGACATTCTCGGTTTTGCTGCCATCATCATGGAAGTGGAAAGCAACCAGTGCGACCAGCGCCATGGCGTTCAGCAAGGAGAGTGTCTTATTCATCTCAAGGTACCTGCGGCTAGCTTGGAGTTTGTTCTGAAGGGAAATTCCTACAAGGAGATAGTGCACGCTGCATGCCATGATTATCTTAGAAAAATATCCTTTAAAATCAGTTGGATAGGAATGGGCTCGACGCTCCTCCCATTGCACATTGCAATGATGTCATTTTGGGGTGTTGCAAATTGCACGATGATTTTCTGAACTACTTGCGTCAGGCGGTGTACTACAGCCTTGGGCGCCAATGACGACATGACAAAACCATGGCGTGCCGTTAACATGCACGCCGTTCTGTTGGCGCCGCCCTGCGTGCCGACCATGTGTCCCAGTAGCTCAATTGGATAGAGCATCCCCCTCCTAAGGGGAAGGCTGGCAGTTCGAACCTGCCCTGGGACACCATATTGTTCGCATCGCCGTCACTCTCCATTTAAGTACCCTTTTGCCTTCAAGGCCTTCTCTACAGTCTATCTTCAGTTGCGGGCATCTCCCTGCACTGACTTTTACTCCTGCCCCCACATTAAAAAAACTTAATACGATTGCTGCTGAATTGATTCAGCACCTGCGGTAGGTTGTCGCACATATACCTATTAGATCTGCTCCTACCGCGCCGTATTGCCTGAAAGGTTAGCCCCTCACCCATGAATGATGATTCTTCCTCCGCCCTCACTCGCAGGGGCCTTTTACGTGGTGCGCTGCTGGTCGGCGGCCTCTCGATGCTGCCTTTTTCGCGCAGTGCGTTCGCCGCTACCCCCGCCAATGACTTCATGCATCTGTCGCTTCTGCTGACGACCCGAACCACGCTCAGTTCCGAGCAGGGTCAGCGTCTGTTCGACGCGCTATCAGCCGGTGACGCGAATTTCGCCAGCGGTCTCCAGGCCCTGCAGCAAGCTATCACTGCCGATAATTTCAGCGACATGCATCAGTTCGCTGCGTTCGCGAAACGGCATGACCCTCAGGTCAAGAGCACGGCCATGACCATCATCTCCGGTTGGTACCTGGGTTACACCGGCGAACCTATCAGCCACAGCAGCGATGACCCGACCCGTTTTGTAGCGTTTCGCGATGCGCTGATGTACCAGCCCACGCTTGACGCCACGGTCATCCCGACCTATTCGCGGGGCAAGACCAATTATTGGGTCAAGCCGCCAGCGACTCTCGCCACTGACTGAGCCTGCGCTCGTGCAGTTGTCTTCGAGGGCCCGGATCGGGTTCGCGTCCCGCTATCGATTTGTTGGAAGGTAAAAAATGGCTGTTGAATACGACGCTGACGTCATCGTCATTGGCTCGGGAGCGTTGGGCAGCAACGCTGCCTATGAACTGGCGCGCAAAGGCAAGTCAGTGATCATCCTGGAAGCCGGCGAACGGATTCCACGCTGGAAAGTCGTCGAGAACTTCCGAAACTCTTCACGCAAAGGCAACTTCAACGACCCTTATCCAAATGAGCCTTGGGCGCCGACCTCGTTCGCCAAGGGCTATCTGGAAAACACCGGCTCGTTCGACTTGCTGCCTGGCATGCTCAAGCTGGTAGGCGGTACCACCTGGCACTGGGCAGCGGCTACCTGGCGATTTTTGCCCAACGACATGCAGCTCAAGACGCTTTACGGAGTGGGACGCGACTGGCCGATTTCCTACGATGAGCTGGAGCCTTATTACGTACGCGCCGAACTGGCGATGGGCGTGGCGGGCAGCAACAGTGATGACCAGAGCGGGCATGGCAGTGGTGTGGCGTTTCCGCCGCGATCGGCGCCATATCCAATCCCGCCTGAAGGGGAGACCTACTACTTTCAGCGCCTGAAAGACCGTATCTCGCCTGAAGGCTACAACTTCATTCACGAGCCCAACGCCCGTACCAATCAGCCCTATGACGGTCGCCCTGCGTGCAGCGGCAACAACAACTGCATGCCGGTGTGCCCGATCGGCGCTATGTACAGCGGCGATGTCCATGCCCGGCATGCCGAAAATTCAGGTGCCAAGCTGCTCACCGATGCGACCGCCTACAAGCTGGAGAAAGGCGAGGGCGGCAAGATTGTCGCCGTGCATTACCGCACGTCGAAAGGCGGTGACGTGCGCCTCACTGCGCGTTACTTCATCGTCGCGTGCAATGGTATTGAAACGCCGAAATTACTGCTGCTCTCCGACGTCGCCAATTCCTCTGACCAGGTCGGGCGCAACCTCATGGACCACACGGGCATGGGCCTGCAATTCCTCGCCGATGAGCCGTTGTGGCCGGGCCGTGGACAGGTCCAGCAAGGCGGGATCTTCAATTGGCGCGACGGTGATTTCCGCAAGCGCCACGCCGCCATCAAGCACGCTTTGACCAACATGGTTCCCAACGAGGCCGTCACCCGTCGTCTGCTGTCCCAGGGCGTAGTCGGTGAAGAACTCGACAGCCGCATTCGTCACGACGCCGCACGCTGGGTGGACATCTCAACGGTATTTGAAATGCTCCCCCACGCCGCCAATCGGGTCACCCTGAACGGCGCGCGCAAGGATGCGCTCGGTATTCCGATGCTCAAAATCAACTACGACGTGGATGACTACGTGAAGGCGGGCAAGGATGTCGCCAAGCGCGACTACGCCAACTTCGTGCGTTTGATGGGCGGGACCGTGGTGGAGGATGAAACCGGTTGGCAGAACCGCGACCACCTGATGGGTGCAGTGATCATGGGCGATGACGCCAAGGATTCGGTGGTCAACGGCGAATGCCGGACTTGGGACCACAACAACCTGTTCCTGGCGACGACCGGAGTGATTCCTGCCTCCGGTGTCATCAATCCGACTTTGCCAGGTGTGGCCTTGAGCATCCGGATTGCCGACATCATCGGACGGGAGCTATGAACATGAAAGTTCTCGCCCTCGGTCTTTTGCTGGCTGCCCTTTCAAGCATTGCGATTTCCAGCGCTCAGGCAGCGGACGGCGAACAACAGGCCCTCATCGCGCGTGGCAAATACCTCGTCACGGCGGGGGATTGCCAGGCCTGTCACCGCACCCCCGAAGATGCCAACAAGTTGCCGCTGTCCGGTGGCTATGTGATCGATTCGCCAATGGGCGCGATCATCTCCAGCAACATCACGCCCTCCACACAGAACGGCATCGGCAATTACAGCGAATCCCAGTTCGCCAGCGCTGTACGTGATGGCGTGCGGGCTGATGGCGCCAACCTTTACCCGGCCATGCCTTATACCGCCTATCGCGGTTTGTCCGACGCCGACATCCATGCAATGTATGCCTACTTCATGCACGGCGTGCAGCCGGTGGATCAGCCGGTGCCCGAGACAAAGCTGGCGTTTCCGTTCAATCAGCGCTGGCTGATGAAGGGCTGGAACCTGCTGTTTTTGCATGGTCAACCCGCTGCCAGCAATGCTGTGGCTGAGGACAAGGTTGCACGCGGCAAATATCTGGTGGACACCCTCGGTCACTGTGGCTCCTGTCACACGCCGCGCAACGTATTGATGGCCGAGTCCGGCAGCCAAAATTTGGGCGGCGGTTCGGTGGGCGGCTGGTATGCGCCGAACATCACGTCCGACACCGTCAGCGGTATCGGTAACTGGAGCGAGGATGAGCTGGCCCGGTATCTGCGCAGTGGTCACGTCGAGGGCAAAGGACAAGCAGCGGGCGGGATGGCTGAGGCGGTCGAACATAGCCTGCGCCATCTTCAGGACGACGATCTGCAAGCGATGGCGGCGTATCTGAAAACCGTCCCCGCATTGCGCGAAGCCGGCCAGACCGTTCAGCGTTCCGCCGTGCAGAGCAATGCGCAATCGTTACCTTCGACGCTGGAACCGTTGCCGCCCCGCACGCCGACCGATATGGCCGATGGCAGCAGCGTCAACGGTGCTCAGCTGTACAGCGGCGCGTGCGCCAGTTGTCATCAGCCTGACGGCAAGGGCACCGCCGATCAGTTCTATCCGTCGCTGATGAACAACAGCGCAGTAGGGGATGTGCGCGCTGACAATCTGGTCATGGCAATCGTCGACGGCGTGCATCGCGATACCAATGATTACAAGGTGTCGATGCCGGCGTTCGGCGAGCAGATGAACAACGAGCAGATCGCCGCAGTCAGCAATTATGTGCTCGAGCACTTCGGCAATCAGGGCGTAAGCGTTTCAGCCCAAAAGGTGCAGGAACTGCGCAATGGCGGCCCGGCGCCGTTATTGATCAAGGCCATGCCTTATCTGCTGGGGCTGGGCGCGGTGGTTGCTCTGTTGATTGTTATTGCTATCGGGCTCTGGTGGCGTCGCCGTTCACGCTGACGTCTGCTTACCACCACAACACGGCCGCCGAACGCGGCCGTTTTTAATTCCCGCCCCCGCGACATTCATGTGGCCTGTGTCGCATTTGCGCCCTCGCTTCTCTAAGCTTCGCCCTTTGGCTGCCGATAACCCCAATAAGTCGCTCCCGGCGGAATCACACTGCCGGGGCAGCGGCAATTTTCCTCCTTCCCCTGACAGGAATCTCGATGCTGGCGTGGAACAAAAGAAGTTTTCTGATCGTCGATGATTTTTCCGATTTTCGCAGTTCGGTCAGGTCGATGTTGCGCGAGTTGGGCGTCAAGGAAGTGGATACGGCCGACTCGGGCGAGCAGGCGCTGAAGATGTGTGCGCAGAAGCGCTACGATTTTATCCTCAATGACTTCAACCTCGGAGACGGCAAGAAGAACGGCCAACAAGTGCTGGAGGACTTGATGACCGACAGGCTGATCAGCCATGAAAGTGTGTTCGTCATGGTGACGGCCGAAAACGGTCAGGCCATGGTCATGAGCGCGCTGGAGTGGGAGCCGGATGCGTACCTCACCAAACCGTTCAACCGTGGCGGTCTGGCGCAGCGGCTGGAGAAGATTGTCCAGCGCAAGGATTTGCTGAAGCCGATTCTGCAAGCCCTTGATCGCCGCAAGCCGGCAGAGGTGTTGGCGGCCTGCGAGCAGATCGCGCAAAAAGACCCGCGTTTTACCCCGCTGTGCCTGCGCTACAAGGCCGACGCCTTGCGTGACCTCAATCAGTACGAACCTCTCGAAGCGCTGCTCAAGACTCTGATCGCCGACCGCCCACAGCCATGGGCTTATGCGGCGTTGGGTAAATTGCTGTTCAAGCTCGCGCGTCATTCAGAAGCCCTGGTCGTCTACGAGCAAGCGATCAAAGCGTTCCCCATGATGCCAGCGTTGTACGACGGGCTGGCGGATGTGCTGGTCGCCGACGGCGATGCCAAAGGCGCACAACAGGCGCTCGAAGAGGCCGTGCGCCTGTCGCCTTATGCAGTTCGACGCCAGCGTCTGCTCGGGAAGCTGGCGTTGGCCAACGAGGATTTTGACGGTGCGTCCAAGGCTTACCGGCATGCCGTTGCGCAAGGTCAGTTCTCGCGCTTCAAAGACCCGGAAAGCAACCTCGGTCTGGCTCAATCGCTGATCAGCAAAGGCGGTGATCGCGGGCTTGATGCCCGTGCTCGCATCGAGATCAACCAGACACTGACCGAAGTCGCCAAAGATAACGCGCAGGACAACGGTTTGCAGGTGCGTGCGCGGCTGATGAAGGCCACCAGTGTGAAAGCGTCGGACCCCGAGCTGGCCGCCAAATTGATTGACGAAGCCGTGGCGCGTCTGGATGGCGCCGATCAATTGCTCAGCGCTGACACCGCACTGGCGGTCGCCTCTCAGCTCAAGCAGTTGGGTCTGGACGACGTCGGCGCGGGCATTCTCAAGAGTTGCGCCGAAATTTATGGTGACGACCCGGCAGTGATGAAAAGCATTTCCCTGCAGACCAGCGATCCGCAAATCCTTGGTATCGGCCAAGCTGCCCTGGACCTCAATGCGCAGGGCATTCGCAGTTACCGCGCCGGCAATCTCGGTGAAGCTCAGGATTTATTCCGCAGAGCCCTGGCGTTGCAGCCGAGGAACATCAGCATTGCGTTGAACATGGCGCAGTCGCTGTTGCACATCGGGGTGCAGAATCTGGATGCGGCGGCGCTTCAGGAATGCCAGGCCAGCCTGAAGCTGGTCGGCAAGATGCCGGACACCGATTCGCGTTTCGAGCGCTTCAAAAAACTGCGCATCAGGGCCTTTGGCGTATGACGCCGCGCGCTCCGGGGCTCGACTTTTCGATGGTGATTGCCTCCACCGTTCACGACATGAAGAACTCGCTGGCGAGCCTGATCCATGCCCATGGACAGTTGCAGGCGCAATTGCCCCCCGGTTTGCGTAAAACGCCGGAGCAGGGCGTCATCGATTACGAGTTCGCGCACCTGAACGGCATGCTGGTGCAGTTGCTCGGGCTCTACAAACTGGGCGTCAATCAGTTGCCCCTGCGCCCGGATTACCACGAGCTGGATGACTTCCTCGAAGGGCAGTTGGCGTTGCATGAAGAGGTGCTGAATAGCCGCGGCATCGTCGCCCGTTATGAGGTGGATGCTCTGTCATTGCCCGGTTTTTTTGATCGCGAGTTGATCGGCTCGGTGATCTCGAATGTGCTGGTCAACGCGATCCGTTATGCCCGCCAGCACATCCTGATCAGCGCCGCGCAGGTTGGCGAACAGCTGGTCATCAGCGTCAATGACGACGGAGAAGGGTTCGCGGCGAAAATGATCGAGCAAGCCAATTGCGCTCTGGGTATAAACCAGAGCACCGGCAGCACGGGGCTAGGCCTTTACTTCGCTGCGCAAATCGCCGATCAGCATCAACGCCAAGGCGTGCGCGGACACATTGAAATCGCCAACGGCGGCGTATTGGGCGGCGGCCTGTTCAGCCTCTTTTTGCCCTAAGGCCTGGCCGATTGACGAACACGCCGCGCCCGCTGTCTCAGTTGTAGACGAAGAATCCCCGCCCGCTTTTACGGCCCAGATAGCCCGCTGCAACCATTTCCTTGAGCAGCGGCGCAGGGCGGTATTTGCTGTCGTTGAAGCCCTCATGAAAGGCTTCGACGATCGCCAATAACGTATCCAGCCCGATCAAGTCGGCCAGTGCCAAAGGGCCGATCGGTTGATTGCAGCCCAGGCGCATGCCGTCGTCGATGTCCTGGGCGGTGGCCAGGCCTTCCTGCAACACCAGAATGGCTTCGTTGATCATCGGGACCAGAATGCGATTGACCACAAAGCCTGGCCGGTTGCCTGCGGTGATCGCGGTCTTGTTCAAACGCTCCGCCAGCTTGAGCGCGGCCACGTGGGTGGTGTCGGTTGTTTGCAGGCCGCGGATGACTTCGATCAGCCCCATCATCGGCACCGGGTTGAAGAAGTGCAGGCCGATGAAGCGCTCAGGGTGCGCGACGCTGGCCGCCAGTTGGGTGATCGACAGCGACGAGGTGTTGGACGCGATCACGCACTCGGAGCTGACGTGTTCAGCAATCTGCTTCAACAGCCGCAGCTTCAGTTCCAGGTTTTCCGTTGCGGCCTCGATCACCAGTTGCGCACCGTCCAGTTGAGCGTAATCGGTGGTGCAGCGGATGCGCTTTAGCGCTGAAGCGGCGACGTCGGCGGTGATCGTCTGCTTGCTGGTCTGACGATCGAGGTTTTTGCGCACCGTGCCGAAGCCGCGTTCGAGTGCGGCGTCGGAGATGTCCAGCAGCGTGACGTCAAAACCCGCCAGCGCGCAGACCTGCGCGATGCCGTTGCCCATGGTGCCCGCGCCGATCACGGCAATCTGTTGCATGCTCATGACTGACTCCTCACACGCGTTCGAAGATGACGGCGATGCCCTGACCGCCACCGATGCACATGGTCACCAGCGCGTAGCGGCCCTGAATGCGGTGCAGCTCATGGATGGCCTTAGTGGCGATGATTGCACCCGTGGCGCCGACCGGATGCCCGAGGGAAATGCCCGAACCGTTGGGGTTGACCTTGGCCGGATCGAACCCCAGTTCGCGGGACACTGCGCAGGCTTGCGCGGCGAAGGCTTCGTTGGATTCGATGACGTCCAGATCGGCGACGGTCAGGCCCGCACGCTCCAGCACTTTGCGGCTGGCTGGAATCGGACCCAGACCCATCATGGCCGGGTCAACGCCTGCGTGGGCGTAGGCCACTAATCGTGCCATCGGCTTGAGGCCATGTTCGCGAACCATATCGCCATTGGCCATGACCAGCGCGGCGGCGCCATCGTTGAGCCCGGAAGCGTTGCCGGCGGTCACGGTGCCGTCTTTTTTGAATGCGGTTTTCATCTTCGCCAGTTGCTCGGCGTTGACGTCGCCGCGCACGTGTTCGTCCACCGAGAATGACACTGGGCCTTTGCGCGTAGGCACTTCGATCGGCACGATCTGGCCTTCGAAACGGCCCTCGGCGATGGCGTGAGCCGCACGTTGCTGGCTGGTCAGTGCCAGCGCGTCCTGGTCGGCGCGGGTGATGCCGTAATGCTCGGCGATGTTCTCGGCAGTGATGCCCATGTGGATATTGGCGAACGGGTCATGCAGCGCGCCGAGCATGTAGTCGAGCGCTTGAATGTTGCCCATGCGTGCACCCCAGCGGGCTTGCGGCATGATGTAGGCGCCGCGGCTCATGGACTCGGCACCGCCCGCGAGCACCGCCTTGGCGTCGCCGAGCATCAGTGATTGAGCGGCGGACACGATGGCCTGTAGACCGGAGCCGCACAGGCGGTTGACGTTGAACGCTGGGGTCTCCTTGGTCAGGCCGGCTTCAAGGGCGATGACCCGCGACAGGTAGGCGTCGCGCACTTCGGTGGGAATGACATGGCCCATGACGACGTGGCCGATGTGCTCTGCAGCGAGGCCCGATTTGGCCAGCGCGGCGCGACTGACCTGGGTGCCCAGTTCGATGGGCGAGACGTCCTTGAGCGAGCCGCCAAAAGCGCCAATGGCGGTGCGCAATGCGCTGACGACGAAGACGTCGGTGGTCTGGGTGGCAGTAGTGCTCATGTCGACTCCAAGGTGTTTGAAATTATTGTGTTTGAGGAGGCCGGCGCCTGGCAGCGCGGTCGTGATAGTGAGCAAGTCTAGATCGCACCCCTGACGGCGGCCTATGCCAAAACTGTCCAGATCCGCTGGCGTTCTTTACCATGGGCGAATGCAATCCCCGCTTCTGTAGGAGCGAACTTGTTCGTGAGGCGATAGGCCTGGATACACCTGATGTTTCGTCTCGCCAACAAGTTGGCTCCTACAGAATCAGGCCGATTCACACCGATCAACCGTGGGAGCGGACCTGTCCGCGAAAGGGCCCTGAAGCTAATAGAAATATGTCGTCTTTCAGATTGTCTTCGCGGACAGGTCCGCTCCCACGGGATGGCGAATGTCTTCACAAAAGGAAGCGCTGGTAATGCGGGAAAAGGACTCAGTCTCGATCTACTTCGTCCAATTGATCGTGCAAGCTTTACGTGACCAGCCCTTGCGCCTGCAATCGGTATTGGAAGCGGCAGGCATCGATATGGCGCTGCTGGACGATCCCGCGGCTCGGGTCTCGGCTTCCGCGTTCGCAGCGTTGTGGCTGATCCAGATCAAGGAGCTGAACGACGAGTTTTTTGACCTCGACTCCCACGGCATGCCGCTTGGCAGTTTTGCGCTGATCTGCCGCGCCCTGATCCAGGAGCCGAATCTGGAAAAAGCCCTGCGCCAGTGCCTGGCGAACTTTGGCCTGTTCCTGCGGGATTTTCGCGGCAGTCTGGTGGTGCGCGGCCAGCGAGCGATCATCGCCGTGGACACTCACTGCGATGACCCGATCAAACAGCGCTTTGGCGAAGAAACCTTCCTGCTGTTAATGATCAGTCTGCTCTGCTGGGTCGGCGGGCGACGCATCAGCATTGACCGAGCGCAGTTTCGCCATACCCGCGAGCGGTTAAGCGACGACTCGTTGCTGTGGGGCTTCAACCTCAGCTTCGGGGCTGAAAAGACCGAAATCGAATTCTCCAGCCACTACCTGCGCATGCCCGTGGTGCAAACGCTGCCCACGTTGAAAACCTTCCTGCGCACGGCGCCCCAGTGGCTGGTCATCCGCTTTCGTAATCAGCGCGGTCTGGCGGCGCAGGTGTACCAGCGGCTACGCGCACGTCATTACGGGCATTGGCCGACGCTGGTTGAAATGGCAGATGAACTCAAGCTGAGCCCGACCACCTTGCGCCGCCGTCTGGAGCGCGAGGGCTGTGCGTTTCAGGGGATCAAGGACGATGTGCGGCGGGGGATTGCCCAGCAAAAACTGCGCGAGACGGATTTGAGCGTGGTCGACATCGCCTCTCTGGTCGGCTTTCAGGAGCCCAGTGCTTTTCACCGCGCGTTCAAAAAGTGGACAGGGGAAAGCCCGGGGCATTACCGGGCGGGCCGCGCTTTAGCCCCGAAAGTACCGGCCAGTTCACCAAAGCCCTGAAGCGGGATCGGTCAACTGTGGTCACCGCGCTTGATATTCCGAACGCCTGCCGCTTATTTTGTACGCCTCGCCGCTGAGCGGCCTGTGTAAAGACAAAGGACTTGAGTCATGAGCAGCGATGGCCACAATTCACTCGCGCAGCGATTGATGGGCATTGATGAGATTGAATGCGTGACACCCGATCTCAACGGTGTACCGCGGGGCAAGGTGATGACCGCCGAGGGATTCCTCGAAGGTCGCCGGCTGCAACTGGCGCGTGGGGTGCTGTTGCAGTGCATCATGGGCGGTTATCCAGCGGCAAAATTTTACGGCAGCGACGACGGCGATCTGGCACTGGTGGCCGACCCGGCTCAGGTCCATCGCCTGCCGTGGAGCAACGAGCCCCGCGCGCTGGCGATTTGCGACGCCGACGAACTTGAGGGGGGCAGCTCGAATCTCTCCACTCGCGGCCAGCTCAAAAAGGTCATTGCCAGATACGCAGCGCTCGGCCTGGCTCCGGTAGTCGCCACCGAACTCGAGTTCTTTGTGTTCGCGCCTAATCCTGATCCGACCCAGCCCTTCAAGCCGCCGGTGGGTCTGGACGGTCGGCGCGAGGATGGCCATAGCGCCTTCAGCGTCAGCTCCAACAACGGCCTGAGGCCATTTTTCAGCGAAGTCTATAAATGCATGGCCGCGCTGGGCTTGCCTCGCGACACCTTCATGCACGAAATGGGCGTCAGTCAGTTCGAAATCAATCTGCTGCACGGTGATCCGCTGTTGCTGGCCGATCAGACGTTTCTGTTCAAGCACCTGCTCAAGGAAGTCGCCCTCAAACACGGCCTGACCGTGGTGTGCATGGCAAAGCCTTTGGCGCACACGCCGGGCAGCTCGATGCATATTCATCAAAGCGTGGTGGACGCCGAGACGGGAGAGAACGTATTCAGCGACGCCGATGGCCAACCGACTGCGATGTTCCGTCACTTCATCGGTGGACAGCAGGCGGCGATGGCAGACTTCACGGCTTTATTTGCGCCGAACGTCAATTCCTACCAGCGGCTGTGTCATCCTTTCGCCTCACCGAATAACGCCTGCTGGTCCCACGACAATCGTGCGGCCGGTTTGCGCATTCCGGCCAGTGCGCCGGTGGCCAGAAGGGTAGAAAATCGCCTGCCAGGCGCCGATGCCAATCCGTATCTGGCCATCGCGGCGAGTCTGGCCGCTGGTCTGTATGGCATCGAGCACAGCCTTGAACCGTCGGAGCAGATACAAGGCGAGTTTCTGGTGCCGGACCATTTGTCGCTGCCATGTACCTTGCACGCAGCGCTTGAACGTCTGAAACGCAGTCAATTGGCCAAGGAACTGTTCGGTTCCGAGTTCATCGAAGGCTACGTCGCATCGAAGACCCTGGAACTGACCAGTTTCTTCGATGAAATCACTCCCTGGGAGCGTCGCGTTCTGGCGGCTCAGGCTTAAGAACCGTTGTTCGTCCTTTCTTGATGAAGGGACGATTTTGGAACACTGATGCGCCAAATCTGGAAGTCCTTTCGAGCGCTGTATTTCGCCTCGCTGATGATGTTGATCGGCTCGGGCCTGTTGAGTACCTACCTTGCGTTGCGTCTGGCTGCCGATCAGGTCGACGGCCTGTGGGTCGGCGCGCTGATGGCCGCCAACTATGTGGGTCTGGCCTTGGGTGGCAAGATCGGCCACCGACTGATTGGTCGTGTCGGGCATATCCGGGCGTACGCTACCTGCGCCGGTATTGTCGGAGCCGCGGTGCTTGGGCACGGGTTGATCAACTATCTGCCGGCATGGATCTTCCTGCGGATGATTGTCGGCCTGGGCATGATGTGCCAGTACATGGTCATCGAGAGCTGGCTCAACGAACAGGCCTCGCCCAAACAGCGTGGCCTGGTCTTCAGCGCCTACATGATTGCCTCTTATCTGGGACTGGTGCTGGGTCAGTTGATTCTGGTGATCCATCCGCAGTTGGGCCTCGAACTGCTGATGCTGGTGGCGCTGTGTTTTGCGCTATGTCTGGTGCCGGTCGCCATGACCCGCAGCATTCACCCGGCGCCGATGCACCCTGCGCCGCTTGAACCGTTGTTTTTTATGCGCAGGGTGCCGCAGTCGCTGACTACGGTATTGAGTGCGGGCATGATTATCGGCTCGTTCTACGGCCTGGCGCCGTTGTATGCCGCGCAACAAGGCCTGACTACTGAACATATCGGTGTGTTCATGGGTTGCTGTATCGGCGCGGGGCTATTGGTGCAATGGCCGCTGGGCTGGCTGTCGGACCGCTATGACCGGGCGTGGTTGATCCGTGGCGTGGCGGGGCTGTTGGTGCTGGCCTCGCTGCCGCTGGCGATTTTCCCGGACGTGCCGATAGAAGTGCTGTTTTCGGTGGGGTTTGCAGCGTCGCTGCTGCAGTTCTCGCTTTACCCGCTGGCGGTGGCGTTTTCCAACGACCACGTTGAAGGCGAGCGCCGCGTTTCGCTGACCGCCATGCTGCTGATGACCTACGGGGTGGGCGCAAGTATCGGGCCGCTGGCCTCTGGCGTGCTGATGAAGATGTTTGGCAGCAACATGCTCTACGCCTTCGTGTGCTTCACGGCGTTGATCCTGACGTTGAGAATCCGTCCGAAAGCGGTCACCAACCTGCACCAGGTCGAAGACGCGCCGCTGCACCACATCGCCATGCCGGACAGTATGTCCAGCTCGCCGCTGGTTGTGGCGCTTGATCCACGCGTGGATGAGCAGGTGGTTCAGGACCAGATGCAGACTACCGCGGAGCCAGAAGTCGAGCCAAGTGGGGAGCCGGCAGCTGAAGCGGAGTCGGAATCTGAAGCACCGCTCAGTGATGACTACATGGCGCCTGCGACCTCGGAAGAAGCCAGCACCGAGCCACAACCCGCACGGCCAAACCCCGCCCACGAAGCGTCACACGATCTGGGTATTGATCGACCGATGTAGGTAGGCGTTGGCTCCGGTCAGCATCAGATCGCCAAAATGACACACACCCTGTAGGCGCGAAGTTGTCCGCGAGGGCTTCTGATTCTGGCCGCAGGCCGTAGGAGCGCGACTTGTCCGCGATGGGGCGCGCAGCGGCCCTGAAATAGGCGACCGGAGAGTGTCAGGCGAAACCGGCTCTTCAGGTTTTGCTGCCGCTTCGCGCCAGATCGCCTGCAAGCAAGGCTCCTACGCCTTCGGCAGAAGCAGAGCGCGAAAACTCTGTAGGAGCGAACTTGTTCGCGAGGGCTTTTGATTCTGGCCGCAGGCCGTGGGAGCGCGACTTGTCCGCGATGGGGCGCGTAGCGGCCCTGAAATAGGCGACTGGAGAGTGTCAGGCGAAACCGGATTCAGGTTTTGCTGCCGCTTCGCGCCAGATCGCCTGCAAGCAAGGCTCCTACGCCTTCGGCAGAAGCAGAGCGCGAAAACTCTGTAGGAGCGAACTTGTTCGCGAGGGCTTCTGATTCTGGCCGCAGGCCGTAGGAGCGCGACTTGTCCGCGATGGGGCGCGCAGCTGCCCTGAAATAGGCGACCGAAGAGTGTCAGGCGAAACCGGCTCTTCAGGTTTTGCTGCCGCTGCGCGCCAGATCGCCTGCAAGCAGGGCTCCTACGCCTTCGGCAGAAGCGACTCCCGGACAACTCCCGCGCGTCGACAGAAGCGAATCGCGCCAACAGCACAGGCCCTGTAGGAGCGAACTTGTTCGCGAGGGCTTTTGATTCTGGCCGCAGGCCGTAGGAGCGAACTTGTTCGCGATGGGCTGGGTACCAGCCCCCGTGAGGACGTGCGATCAGAAGTCGTCGTCTTTGTCGAAGCGTCGGGCTTCGCGCTGGAGTTGGTAGACGAAACGTTCGACCTGGCGCTGCACCAGTCCACTCATGTTGTGGAAGCGCACGCCGGCGAAGGTGGTGTTGATACGCTCTTCGAAATGCAGATGGCGCAGTTCCACCGGGGCAGTCATGTTGCCGAAGGGAAGGGCGGCGATGAACCGCTCGTACACTTGGCCCAATTGCATGCGCTCGGACACATCGCCCTCAAAACGCAGCTTGCAACCGGTGGCGGAAATGTCCAACAACTTGCCCCGCAGCGGCGACTTGAGTCTCTCGCCACCGATCTCGATGTTCACCAGTGACGCCAGCTTCAAGGCGGCGCGAAAGGCATTACGGCGCTGGTGATAAACCACTTCCTCAGGCAGCGGCCCGCGATAGCAGCGCGGATCGTCGATGGTGGTCAGTTGAGCTTTGCATTCCCAGGCGATGCGCACGCCGTCGTGAAAACCCTCGACCTTGAAAGGCTCCCCGGCAGCCAAAAAGCGTTCGCCGTCGCGGGGGATCATTTCGTCGAAGGTAACTGAGTTGCCATCCCGGTCAATGTCGGTGATGTAGCTCTGGAAACGCTGGCTTCGCTCGTGAAAGGTGATGATCAGCGGATCATGGCTTTCCAGCAGCAGTCGCAGGGTGGCGGCAATTTCCAAAGGCGTTGCAAGTACCTTCGGGGGCTGCGGAACATCTTCCGCGCTTGAGGCATTCACGGGTAATCCATCTCCAGGCAAAATACGACAGCGTGAGGCGTGCGGCATTTTGCCAGCATGTTTCACGCCTTGATACAGGAACTTACACCTGGCTAAGCGGACGTGGCCGTGCTTTTCCGGAAGTCGATCCTCGGCTGTCATACAGCGTCGGCGTGTCGCCACCGTTCAGGATGGATAGCTGGTGGCTAGTCTTGATTTGCTGCAGCTGGATCAGCGTGCCGTTTTCTTCGTTGGCCGCCTTGCAGTCAGTCATCAGGGCGTTCAGCTCATCGCCTGCTTTGAGCAGCTCTGCGCCGACTGACGAATGTTTGGCTACTTCTTCCAGCCCGTTACGATTGGTAGGTAACCCAAGGCTCGCCAGAAGCTGGCTGCGGCGGCGCCCGTGCTGGTCCAGAACAATCACCAGCGCCTGTTTCTGCGCCAGGATGTGTTCCATTTCGACCATGTCGCGGCCATGCAGCGCAATCGACTCGGCTTTGAGCAACTCAAGAAGATGCTGGGCCGGTGCGATATCGTCGGTGATCAGTTGCAGCAAAGTAGTGTCTTGCATCGCATGCTCTGGGATTTAAGCGTCCAGAAGCCCCGGCGCGGGCTTAGCGCTGGGCTTCGAAATTAAGCAGCTTGCTGGCAACGCGGTTGCTGTCGACCTTGTAACTGCCGTCTGCGATAGCCGCTTTCAATTCAGCCACACGGGCGGAGTTGACGGCTGGCTGATCGCGCAGCGAATCAGTGATCTTCTGCAACTGTTGAGCTTCACTGCTCAGATGTACTGCCTCACCACTACTTACCGTTTCAGAAGTGCTCACCGGTGCTGCTACCGCTTCGGTTTTGCCAGCTTCTTTGGTGGCGGCAGTACGGGTTGTACTGCCGACGGTAGTGGAACTATTTAAACGATTGAAGTCGATGACCATGATAGAAAACCTCTGGGTTCTTGGACGCTTGCCTTTGGTTTCGGCCAAACCCGGAATAACTTTAGGGCCCGTGCGAAAACAGTCTCAAATGGACGTCGCACAGCGCGCATCGGTTCCCAGTCTAGAAAAAGCGCAGGCACAGCGCCAGAGGTCATCGCATCACATAGGCACCTCCACCTGTCCCGGAGCGGTCACGTTAGCCTTTATCACGCGCTGGGAATTCAGGTTTTTCACCCGTATTTGCTCGTTGAAACCGCCGTCAGAGAGAGCCTCACCCGGCATGCGCACGCTCATGGAACCGCTACGTGCGCTGATCACCACTTGATCGCCTTTGCGGATCATTTCCGGCTGTTGCAGGTGCACCGGGGTCAAAATCTGGTCGATGACCGTTGGTCGGACGAGTTTCTGTCCTACCGCCTGATCGAGCGAATCCAGAAAGCCTTGCCCCAGCAGGCCTACGTCTCGCTCGCGCAAGGCAACGTCGCCATCGGACACGATCGCATCGCGCTTCATGGGGCGCACGACCGTTACCACTTCGCGAAACAGATGTACCTGCGCGGGCACGAACACCGTCCACGGAGAGCTGCCTTCACAACGCACCTTCACGGTGACGCGGCCGACAGGGCGGGGAGAGTTTTCCAGGGATGCCGTCAAATCCTTGTCGCACTGTGGCATGCGCAGGCGCGGGTCCAGCTGCTTGACTTCGATTTCATAACGCCCGGCGGTCTGGCTGGTTGCCAGGTAGTCTTCAACTGTGAATTCAAGAAAGCCCTGGGTGACGCCGATAAGGGTTTCAGGCAACGTCACGTTGTCGGCGCGACTCAGGCCCGCAGTGCTCAACAGGCACAACGCGGCCGTCGCGCAGAGTAAGCTGCGGGTTACGGATGTCAGGCGTCGAAATACTGTCGTTTGTCTGTTCATGACAAGGTAAATAGCAAGGCCCGTGCCGCTTGCCGACAGGTGATGGGTCATTGGTCGTTTTGGGAAGGAGTTGGGCATGGCTGGTGTTATGGATTCAGTGAACCAGCGCACTCAACTGGTAGGGCAGAACCGCCTTGAATTGCTGTTGTTCCGTCTGAACGGCAAGCAGTTGTATGGGATTAACGTGTTCAAGGTAAAAGAGGTGCTTCAGTGCCCAAAACTTACCCACTTGCCCAGATCCAGTCCGATCGTGCGCGGCATTGCCAATATTCGTGGTGGGACCATTCCCATTCTCGACCTGGCTTTGGCAACCGGTTCAAAAGCGTTGGACAGCATTGAAAATGCCTTCGTGATCATCACGGAGTACAACACCAAGATTCAGGGTTTTCTGGTGCATTCGGTCGAACGCATCGTCAACATGAACTGGGAAGACATTCATCCGCCACCCAAGGGAACGGGGCGCGATCACTACCTCACGGCAGTGACGCGGATCGATAACGAGCTGGTGGAAATCATCGACGTCGAGAAAATTCTGGCCGAAGTTGCGCCGGTTTCCGAAAACATCTCGGCAGGCGTCATTGATGCGGAGACTCAGCACAAGGCGCTGTCGCTGCGGGTCTTGACCGTGGACGACTCATCGGTGGCACGCAAGCAGGTTACGCGTTGTCTGCAAACGGTCGGTGTGGAAGTCACCGCGTTGAATGACGGTCGTCAGGCGCTTGAATTCCTGCGCAAACTGGTGGACGAGGGCAAGAAGCCGGAAGAAGAATTCCTGATGATGATTTCCGACATTGAAATGCCGGAAATGGACGGCTATACCCTGACTGCAGAGATTCGTAATGATCCGCGCATGCAGAAGCTGCACATCGTCTTGCACACCTCGTTGTCCGGTGTCTTCAACCAGGCAATGGTCAAGAAAGTGGGCGCTGACGATTTTCTGGCCAAGTTCCGCCCGGATGATCTGGCGGCCCGCGTGGTAGATCGCATCAAGGCAGCAGACATCAGCTAGACAAGCCAGGGGCGTCGTCCCTGGTAGTTCACGAAATTTGAGAGGCGGCATGTCTACAGGTAATTTGGATTTTGAACAGTTCCGGGTATTCCTGGAAAAAGCCTGTGGCATTTTGCTGGGTGAAAATAAGCAATATCTGGTTTCCAGCCGCCTCAACAAGCTGATGGAACAGCAGGGCTTCAAATCGTTGGGTGAGTTGATTGCGCGTATTCAGTCCCAGCCCCGCAGCGGTTTGCGCGAGCAGGTGGTGGACGCCATGACCACCAACGAAACCTTGTGGTTTCGCGACACCTATCCTTTTGAAGTGCTCAAGAACAAGGTTTTGCCTGAGCAGCTCAAAGCCAGCCCGGGCCTGCGTCCGCGGATCTGGTCGGCGGCGTGTTCGTCGGGGCAGGAACCGTTTTCACTGTCGATGTCGATTGATGAGTTCGAGCGCAGCAATCCTGGTCAGCTCAAAGGCGGCGCGCAGATTATCGCCACCGATTTGTCGGGCAGCATGCTCAATACCTGTAAGACCGGGGAGTACGACAGTCTGGCGATTGGCCGTGGTTTGTCGCCGGAGCGGTTGCAGCGCTACTTCGATCAGAAAACGCCGGGTCGCTGGACGATCAAGACGCCAATCAAGAGCCGGGTGGAGTTTCGCTCGTTCAATCTGCTGGACAGTTATGCGGTGATGGGCAAGTTCGATATCGTGTTTTGTCGCAACGTGCTGATCTATTTTTCGGCCGAGGTGAAGAAGGACATCCTGCTGCGGATTCACAGTACGTTGAAGCCCGGGGGGTATCTGTTTTTGGGTGCTTCGGAGGCGCTGAACGGGTTGCCGGATCACTATCAGATGGTGCAGTGCAGTCCGGGGATTATTTATCAGGCCAAGTGAAGTCTGGTAGCTGGATTGAAAGATGACCTCGCTTTGGCGAGGTTTTTTTTATGGGCGCAAATCATGCGGTCCCCTGTAGGAGCATTCGGAGGTAACGACGGTCTGGGCCGCATTCGGACGATGCGGTGGGTCTGACATGCTTCGGATTGGGATCGTGTGAATATCCGTTATCGGAGGTGGGGCTTACACCGGTTCCGCTTTTACAGCGGGTCACTTTTCTTTCGGGAAAAGTAACCAAAACCATTTGCTCCTGGTTTGGCCCGACTTCGTCGCGTTCCCTCACTCCGGCGACGCTCCGTGGGCACGCGCCGAACGGACATCCATGTCCTGACGGCGCTTGGCGGGCGTCCCTGCCCGCCATCCCACTGCGCGTCGCCTGCGTTCGGCCTGCACCCAAGTCGCGTTTTGTGGTGTCTGGACTGTTGCGCATGAAGATCAAAAGTAACGCGCGTTCCGCTTCTGCTCTGATCGTTCCTCACGCTCCGCGTGGGAATGCAGCCGGACGCTCCGCGTCCCTGTGACGCGGAGCGTCACGACAAGCGCTACCACGCGGAGCGTGGGAGCGATCAGGAAAACGTTCTGCACTTTTTATCCGAGCCGTGCCGAGATTTTGTGAGCGCCACAAAGTGCGACTTTGGAAGGCCGAGCGTAGGCGTTGCGTAGGGGACAGCGCGGCATGGATGCCGCGCTAGCCGCCCCCGGCCATGGATGGCCGATGGCGGCGTGTCCCCGGAGCAATGCCGGAGCAAGGGAACCCCGACGAAGGAGGGGCCGGACACGGGAGCGAAACGGTTTGGTTACTTTGCCACGACAAAGTGACGCGCCGTAAGGGCGGAACCGATGTCAGCAACACCCTCGATAACGGATATTCACCCGATCCCGATCCCGATCCCGATCCCGAGGAGTGTCAGCCACACCGCAATCGCAGCCTTCGGCGGCTCGTCAGCTCCTACAGGGGACCGAGTGACCCGCCCTACGACGATCAAGCCCATCAAGCGGCAAAAAAACGGCACCGCCCTTGCCGCTTCCGCCCTTAACAGCGGAAATCCCTTGCCGCTTTTCTGGCATCAGCCCATCGCACCTCCCCTGAAACCCCCGGAATATCAGCGTTCGCGTAGATGGCACGGCGTTTGCTATGACTCAATCATGAAAATCTGGTCAACCGGTAAAGGTTTCCCGACATGAGCATCAGCTTCGAAAACGCACTGGGCATCCACGAGAAAGCGCTGAACTTCCGCGCTCAACGTGCAGAGGTGCTGGCCAACAACATCACCAACGCCGACACGCCTAACTACAAGGCGCGTGACCTGGACTTTTCCAAGGTGCTGGCGGCGGAAAACGACAAGGCCACCAAGGGCACGTTCGCGCTGAACATGACCAACAGCCATCACATCGAAGCTGAAGGCTTGAGCAACGACCAAGGCTCACTGCTTTATCGCACGCCGTCGCAGCCGTCGCTGGACCAGAACACCGTCGACGCCCAGGTCGAGAACGCCAACTACGCCGAAAACGCCATTGGTTTTCAGGCCAGCTTCACGTTGCTCAACAGCAAGTTCAAAGGGCTGGTCGCAGCCCTTCGCGGAGAATAAGCCATGTCTCTAGCCAGTGTTTTTAACATCGCCGGTAGCGGCATGAGTGCCCAGAACACTCGTCTCAACACCGTCGCCAGTAACATCGCCAACGCCGAGACCGTGTCTTCGAGCCTGGACCAGACCTACCGCGCCCGTCACCCGGTGTTTGCTACCGTTTTTCAGGGTCAGGATTCCAGTGGCAGCGCATCGTTGTTCGAAGACCAGGGCGCGTCGGGTTCCGGCGTGCAGGTGTCGGGCATCGTCGAAGACGCCTCCAACCTTGAAGCGCGCTACGAGCCCAATCATCCAGCGGCCGACAAGAACGGTTACGTGTACTACCCGAACGTCAACGTGGTGAACGAGATGGCAGACATGATCTCGGCCAGTCGTTCGTTCCAGACCAACGCGGAAATCATGAACACCGCCAAGACAATGATGCAGAAGGTCCTGACCCTGGGTCAGTGATAAGGGACGAAAGCAATGACAACCACAGTTGATAGCACCGCCTCAAGCGCCTACCTGACGTCGCTGCAAACGCCGGGATCTACCACGGCGGGTGATTCGGCGACGGGCGCGAGCAGCCTGGGCAAGGACTCGTTCCTGAAATTGCTGGTTACCCAGATGCAGAACCAGAACCCGCTCGATCCACAGGACAACAGTGAGTTCGTGGCCCAGCTGGCTCAGTTCAGTAGCCTGGAAACCATGCAGAACCTGAGCACCTCGGTCGATGCGATCGGCGGCATGTATCAGTCGTCGCAGGCACTGCAAGCCTCGTCGCTGGTGGGCAGTTCGGTGATCGTCGATGTTGGTTCGACCACGGTCGATACCGCTAAGGGGCTGACCGGTACCGTCATCGTTCCGGGCGCCGCGACCATGAGTTCGGTCAAGGTCTACGACGCGGACGGCAACATCGTTCGCACCATCGACATGGGCGAGCAAACCAAGGCCACCAATGCCAAGTTCACCTGGGACGGCGCAGATGAAAGCGGCAACGTATTGCCGTCCGGGACTTACAGCTTCAAGGCAGACGCCACCATCGATGGCACCAGCACATCGTTGGCGACCTACCTGCCAGCCACTGTTAACAGCGTCACCATGGGCACTGCCAGCACAGGCATGACCCTGAATCTGGCTGATGGCAGCAGTATCCTCATGGACAAAGTTAAACAAATCGGAATATAGAGCCGACTCGACGGCGCAGGAGTTTGAAACATGTCTTTCAATATCGGCCTTACAGGGCTCTATGCAGCGAATAAAAGTCTCGACGTTACCGGCAATAACATTGCCAACGTGGCGACGGTGGGTTTCAAATCTTCCCGTGCGGAGTTTGCCGACCAATATTCGAATTCGATTCGTGGCACTTCCGGTACCAGTAATGTGGGCAGTGGTGTAACGACTGCAGCGGTCACTCAACAGTTCACCCAAGGCGCTGTGACGACTGGAACAGGCCGCGACCTGGATCTGGCAATCAACGGCAACGGTTTCTTTATGATGAGCAACAACGGCGAGAAGTTATATACACGCGCCGGTGCTTTTCATACCGACACTACCGGCAACATCGTTGATAACAGCGGTAATAACTTGCAGGGCTACAGCCTGGACGGCACTGGCAATCTTGCGACCGGCGTGCTGACCAATCTGCGCGTTGACACCGCCGATATGGCTGCCAAGGCGACCGGTACGGTCAGTATCGCCTCGAACCTGAACTCGACGTCGGAAGTCATTACCGCAGCGTTTGACCCCGATGATGTAACGACTTACAACTCGCCGTTGCACACGCCGATCTATGACAGCCAAGGCAACCAGCACACCCTGGACCAGTACTTCACGAAGACGGGCACCAATACCTGGACCATGTATTCGATGATCGACGGTCGTGGCATTTCCGATCCGGGCGCTACGCCAGTCGTGGCTGACCAGACTCAGATCAGTTTTGACTCCTACGGCAAGCTGGTGACTACACCTGCACCAACGTCTACGGCGAACGTTGCAGTCAATGCCGATGGCACCTTCCAGATCAACAACTGGGTGCCGGCGACCAAGACCACCACTGGGGCGACCACGACGTGGACGGCCAATGGCGCGGTGGGTAACACCGGCGGCCTGAAACTGGACATGTTGGCGACCACGCAGAACAATTCGGCATCGGGCGCCATCAGCAAAACCCAGGACGGTAACTCGGTAGGGCAAATCAGCGCGATGAACGTTGATGCTTCCGGCCGCATGTTCGCCACGTACACCAACGGTCTGTCGCGCACCATCGGCCAGGTTGCACTGACCAGCTTCGCCAACACCCAAGGGCTTGCGCCTGCCGGTGGCACTGCATGGCGTGAAACCTATGCCTCAGGCATTCCCGTGACGGGCGCGCCGGAAACTGGTGTCTTGGGGAACATTACCGGTTCCGCGCTGGAAGAATCCAACGTCGACCTGACTGGCGAGTTGGTCAACCTGATCAAAGCGCAAAGTAACTATCAGGCCAACGCGAAAACCATTTCGACTGAAAGCACGCTCTTGCAAACCACTATTCAGATGGTTAATTGACCCTCGCTGCAATCGAATGAAAAAGCCCCTCTCGCAGGGGCTTTTTTTTGCTTGAAATTTGAATGATTTGAATACAGTGAGAACTTTGTTTTGCCGGGAAATATATAGAGCCGTCCCACTCTATAACTAGAAAATTCCTACTTTCGATACTGCGAGAATAAAAATCGCGAATCACCGGTACTGCACATTAAGTCATGAGCAACTGAGCGGTTCGCGGGAATAAATACGCCTATCAATGGAAGTGTCGTCCTAGACGGCTCGGGAGTGTTCATGTCTTTCAGTATTGCAGTGGCCGGTTTGAAGGCTTCTCATAAACGGCTTGAAGTGGCAGGCAACAACATCGCCAACGTCGGGACAGCAGGTTTCAAATCGTCCCGCGCCGAATTCTCGGCCGTGTATGCGTCAACCCATCTGGGCGGAGGGACAGCGGCAGGCAGTGGGGTGCAACTGGCCAACGTCTCGCAGGACTTCAGCGCCGGTGGGGTCCTCTCAAGCTCTGGTCGGCAGCTCGACATGCGCATTCAGGGCAAGGGGTTTTTCGTCATGAGCGACGATGGCGCCTTGAGTTACAGCCGCGCCGGGGCGTTTCAGAGGGATGCCAATGATTACGTCATCGACAATCACGGCAGCCGTTTGCAGGGTTATGGCGTCAATGCCAAAGGCGAAGTCATCAGCGGGGTGCGTACCGACCTCAGGATCGACACCGCCAACATGTCCCCCAAAGCCACCAGCACGGTAGGGCAAACCATCAATCTGGATTCATCGGCGGCGTCGCTGGCGGCATTGCCGGTGTTCGATCCTGATGATGCGCGCACCTACACCCGCATGCGCACGCAGACCGTTCAGGATGCAGGGGTGCCTGCGGTCAAGGAAGTTACCGGCAAGGACGATCAGGGCAACGTCGAGATCACCACGCCCGCCAAAGCGGCCATCCCGCCTCAGGACCATGAGCTGCGGCAATATTTTGTGCGCACGGACGACAATCAGTGGACGTCTTACCTGCTGATCGATGGCGTCAATCCGCTGGACCCGTCTACACGATCGCCGTTGCAAATGGGCCTGACCAAATCGCCGTCCGGCAATGTGGTGTTGAGCACGGCCAGCGCGGCGATCGACAAGGTGTCCGATACCGAACTTGCCCTGCGGGACTGGAAGCCGGCGCACATCGTCAATGGCAACTGGAGTGCCAGTGGCGCGGCCAGCACCGGGCCGATCAGCTTGCCGTTGGTCGACGGCGCCACGCCCTTGCTCGATGACGCCGATGCGCTGATGACACGACCGGTTCCGACGTTCGACCGCACCGACATCACCACTTACAACAAGACATTTACCAGCGGCGTTTACGACAGTCTTGGCAATCGGCATGACCTGGATCAGTACTTCGTCAAGGACGGCAGCAACAGCTGGAAGCTGCATGTGCTGGTCAACGGGCGCAATCCTGCGGACCCATCGCGCACCGATCCGCTGACCGCCAGCGTGGTGTTCGATTCCAACGGTGGCGTGCAGTCGTTGGTGGGCGGACCGGGCCTTGCTGCCAGCAATGGGAAATTGACGCTGGCCGGATGGGTGCCTTCCAAAATGGAGGGTGTGAACAAGGGCGGACGCTGGATCGCCAACGGTGCGGCCGGCAATGTCGATGGCATCACGATCGACTTCAATAAACTCACGCAGCACAACGCTGAAACCGCGCGGATTTCTCCACAGATCGACGGGCATGCGTCGGGTCATATCGTTGGGTTGGTCATCGACGCAAAGGGCGTGATGAGCGCCAGTTTCGACAACGGCCTGCATCGCAAGATCGGTCAGGTCATGCTCGCATCGTTCGCTAACGAGCAGGGCTTGCAACCGACCAGCAACACCCGCTGGCGCGAAACCCACGACTCCGGCGTCGCCGAATACGACGGGGCGGGGACGGGTTCGATGGGGGCGGTGATTTCGGGATCGCTGGAGGGATCCAACGTGCAATTGACCGATGAGCTGGTGGAATTGATCCAGGCTCAGACGTCTTACCAGGCCAATTCAAAAACCCTGTCCACGGAAGCGGAATTGATGCAGACGCTTATCCGGGCGACGTGATTGAGCGTCACGAACTGTTTCGGCGGTAGGCTTCGCGATCTGTTTCTGCCGAAGGCGTAGGAGCCTTGCTTGCAGGCGATCTGGCGCGAAGCGGCAGCAAACCCTGTGAATGCGGTGAACCTGACACAACGGATGCGGATGGTTTTATGACTGCTGCGCAGCCAATCGCTGGCAAGCCGAGCTCCTACGGCCTGCGGCCAGAATCAGAAGCCGGAACTTCATGACGATCTGCTTCTGCCGAAGGCGTGGGAGCGGACCTGTCCGCGAATGCTGTTGCAGGCGATGAAGAGGGGGCGTCTGTCCGGGCCTATTTGCGGACGGGGCCGCTCTCACGGGTTTTGTGCCTGACTCTGTAGGAGCGAATTCATTCGCGAGGCGTTGGTGAGGGCGACGCATCTATGGCGTCAGGTGGATCTCTCGCGAACAAGTTCGCTCCTACAGGGCCTGTATCGTTTTCGCGATCTGCTTCTGCCGAAGGCGTAGGAGCCTTGCTTGCAGGCGATCTGGCGCGAAGCGGCAGAAAACCCTGTGAATGCGGTGAACCTGACACAACGGATTCGCATGGTTTCGTGACTGCTCTGTAGGAGCGAATTCATTCGCGAGGCGTTGGTAAGGGCGACGCATCTATGGCGTCAGGTAGATCTCTCGCGAACAAGTTCGCTCCTACAGGGCCTGTATCGTTTTCGCGATCTGCTTCTGCCGAAGGCGTAGGAGCC
>NZ_JBSKHT010000007.1:0-59345 GCF_057128745.1 Pseudomonas rosaeacicularis | reverse complement strand
GATCTCTCGCGAACAAGTTCGCTCCTACAGGGCCTGTATCGTTTTCGCGATCTGCTTCTGCCGAAGGCGTAGGAGCCTTGCTTGCAGGCGATCTGGCGCGAAGCGGCAGAAAACCCTGTGAATGCGGTGAACCTGACACAACGGATTCGCATGGTTTCGTGACTGCTCTGTAGGAGCGAATTCATTCGCGAGGCGTTGGTAAGGGCGACGCATCTATGGCGTCAGGTAGATCTCTCGCGAACAAGTTCGCTCCTACAGATCGACCGTCGTCATGGTCATCATCTGCCTACATCGAACAATCAGACTTCACAAACGGCCCTGCAATCCGGGTCCAGCCTTTGCCGGGGCTGGTTTGGGCGCAGAAGGTGTTGTCCTTGCCTTGCCAGATCCAGTAATGCGCGGGCCTGGCCATGGCCGATGCCGAACAGGCGCAAAGAAGCAGGGTGAGAGCGAGGCGCAAGGGCATGTCGGTTTTCCGTTCTAAAGGCTGTGTGTCGAGATTGCTGCAAGGATCGCTCCGCGTGTGCAGTTTTTTTGGCGTCCTGCCTGGCGATTCGGAAGCAAAGCGGCGGTCTGCCGTCGCGCTGGATCTTGCCGCCGCGAACTCATAGGTCGCCACCCCCGGAACCATTGGAAAATCAGGGCTTTGTATCACGCCTGACAAACTGGTTCGATTATTGCTATGTCCTGTTTAGAACAGCTACAGGCGGCAAGCGTCTGTCGGAGGAGGAAGACTGTGGACAAGTTGCTTTACGTCGCCATGAGCGGTGCATCTGAAAACGCCATCGCGCAAAAGGCTCACGCCAACAACCTGGCGAACGTCTCGACCAACGGCTTTCAGCGCGACCTCGAACAGGCGCGCTCCATGCCGGTGTTCGGTGATGTCCTGCCGTCTCGCGCGTATGCGATGAGCGAACGCCCCGGCACCGACTTCAGCGCCGGCACCATGATCGACACCGGTCGTGATCTGGACGTCGCCGTTAAAGGTGATGGCTGGATGGCGGTGCAGACTCCCGACGGTGGCGAAGCGTACACCCGCACGTCCAGCATGAACATTGACGCGCTTGGCGTATTGCGTGATGGCAATGGATTGCCGGTCATGGGCAACAGCGGGCCGATTGCCGTGCCGCCGCAGCAGCAGATCGAGATCGGCGCCGACGGCACGATCAGCGTTCGATCCCTGGGTGAAAGCCCACAGGTGATGGCCGAAATCGACCGCATTAAGCTCGTCCGTCCCGACATGGCGAACATGGAAAAAGGCCCCGACGGCCTGATGCACACCAAGGATGGCAAGGCTGCGACGGTGGACGCGAATGTGCAGGTCGAGTCCGGATTTCTGCAGTCGAGCAACGTCAACGCGGTCGCGGAAATGACTTCGGTGCTGGCGCTTTCTCGTCAATTCGAATTGCACATCAAGATGATGAAGACCGCTGAGCAAGATGACGAGTCGATGGCTCGCGTCTTGCAAATGGGCTAATGACTGACAGCTTGCGCCGATAATCAGGCGCTCGAGGAGATTTAGAATGCTTCCGGCACTTTATGTGGCTAAAACCGGCCTGGCCGCTCAGGACACCAACCTGACGACCATTTCGAACAACCTGGCTAACGTTTCGACCACGGGTTTCAAAAGTGATCGGGCCGAATTTCAGGACCTGCTCTATCAGATCAAGCGTCAGCCAGGTGCTCAGTCCACACAGGACAGCGAGCTGCCAACCGGCCTGCAACTGGGTACCGGTGTGCGCATCGTCGGCACGCAGAAAAACTTCACCGCCGGCAGCCTGCAAGTCACCAACCAGCCGCTGGACATGGCCGTGAACGGTCGTGGTTTCTTCCAGATTCGTCAGCCTGACGGCACCCTGGCGTACACCCGTGACGGTACTTTCCACCTGGACAGTAACGGCCAGATCGTGACCTCCAACGGTTACGCCCTGGAGCCCGCCATTGTCGTGCCGCAGGATTCCCAGACCTTCACCGTCGGCGAAGACGGCACGGTGTCGATCACCACGTCGACCAACGCGGCCACGCCGCAAGTGATCGGCAACGTACAGACCGCAGACTTCATCAACCCGGCCGGCCTGCAATCCCAAGGCGGCAACCTGTATCTGGAAACCGCTTCCAGCGGCGCGCCGCAAGTCGGTACGCCTGGCCTGAACGGTCTGGGCGTGGTCAAGCAGAACACCCTGGAAAACTCCAACGTCAGCACCGTTGAAGAGCTGGTGAACATGATCACCACTCAGCGCGCCTACGAGATGAACTCCAAAGTGATCTCGACCGCCGACTCGATGCTGCAGTACGTCACGCAGAACCTGTAACACTCGATGCACCCTGACCCAATTGTCGAAACTGATGGGGCGCCTGATTCGCGCCTGCTACACCGCGAGGTTTTAAGTGTCATGAAACGGCTTCCTGTTCTGCGGCTTTGTGTGTTGGTAGCGTCGGTCTGCGGACTGTCGGTATTGGCTGGCTGCGTTGCGCCAACGGCCAAGCCCAATGACCCTTATTACGCGCCGGTGTTGCCGCGCACGCCGTTGCCTTCGGCGGCCAACAACGGCTCCATCTATCAAGCAGGCTTCGAGCAGAACCTGTACGGGGATCGCAAGGCTTATCGGGTGGGCGACATCATCACCATCACGCTTTCCGAACGCATGGCCGCGAGCAAAGCCGCCAGTTCCGGGATCAGCAAGACCAGCAAAACCAGCGTCGGTCTGACCTCGCTGTTCGGCGCCGGTCTCAGCACCAACAACCCGGTGGGCGGCGGCAACCTTAGCCTGGACGCTGGCTACAGCGGCGACCGGGCGACCAAGGGCTCCGGCACTGCAGCGCAGAGCAACACCCTGACCGGTTCGGTAACCGTGACGGTGGCCGACGTGTTGCCCAATGGCATTTTGTCGGTGCGCGGCGAGAAGTGGATGACGCTCAACACCGGTGACGAATTGGTGCGCATTGCGGGCCTGATTCGCGCCGATGACATCGCGACCGATAACACCGTTTCGTCCACTCGCGTGGCCGACGCGCGCATTACTTATTCCGGTACAGGCGCGTTTGCCGATTCCAGCCAGCCAGGGTGGTTCGACCGATTCTTCCTCAGCCCGTTGTTCCCTTTCTGATCGCGGGATGGCCATGACCAATTTCAAGCAACTGATAGCGGCAGCCTTGCTGATGACCTCAGCCTTCGGTGCTCACGCCGAACGTCTGAAGGACATCGCCAGCATCTCCGGCGTGCGGACCAACCAATTGATCGGCTACGGTCTGGTGGTGGGGCTTAACGGCACCGGCGACCAGACCACGCAGACCCCGTTCACCCTGCAGACCTTCAACAACATGCTTTCGCAGTTCGGCATCAAGGTGCCGGCCGGCTCCGGCACCGTGCAGTTGAAGAACGTGGCGGCGGTGGCGGTGTATGCCGATTTGCCAGCGTTCTCCAAACCCGGTCAGCAGATCGACATCACCGTTTCGTCCATCGGTAACTCCAAGAGCCTGCGCGGCGGGGCGTTGCTGATGACGCCGATGAAGGGTATCGACGGCAACGTCTACGCGGTCGCTCAGGGCAACCTGGTGGTCGGTGGCTTTGACGCGGAAGGTCGCGACGGCTCGAAGATCACGGTCAACGTGCCGTCATCGGGTCGCATTCCCGGCGGCGCTTCGGTAGAACGCACGGTGCCGAGTGGTTTCAATCAGGGCAACTCGCTGACGCTGAACCTCAATCGCTCCGACTTCACGACCGCCAAGCGCGTGGTCGACAAGATCAACGACATGCTCGGCCCTGGCGTCGCTCAGGCACTGGACGGTGGGTCTGTGCGCGTCACTGCGCCACTGGATCCTAACCAGCGCGTCGACTATTTGTCGGTGCTGGAAAACCTTGAAATCGATCCGGGCCAGACCTCGGCCAAAGTCATCATCAACTCGCGAACCGGCACCATCGTCATCGGCCAGAACGTCAAAGTGTCGCCTGCCGCCGTGACCCACGGCAGCTTGACCGTGACCATCACCGAAGACCCGATCGTCAGTCAGCCGGGGGCGTTTTCCAACGGCCAGACCGCTGTGGTCCCGCGCTCGAAAGTCAACGCTCAGCAAGAGCTGCACCCGATGTTCAAGTTCGGCCCAGGCACCACGCTGGACGAGATCGTGCGGGCGGTTAACCAGGTCGGCGCGGCACCGGGCGACTTGATGGCGATTCTCGAAGCCTTGAAGCAGGCCGGCGCGTTGCAAGCCGACCTGATCGTGATTTAAGGACAGCTGATGAACATTCCGAGCGGCGTGTCTGGCGGTACAGCGGCATCAGGTGATTCGGGGGCGTATACCGACCTCAATCGCCTGACCGCTCTGAAGACCGGCGACCGCGACAGCGATGCCAACCTGAAAAAGGTCGCTCAGGAATTCGAGTCGCTTTTTGTCAGCCAGATGCTCAAGGCCATGCGCTCGGCCAACGAAGTCCTGGCCAAAGACAACCCGATGAACACCGCAGCCACGCGGCAGTATCAGGACATGTACGACCAGCAGTTGTCGGTCAGCATGTCCCGCGAAGGCGGCGGTATCGGCTTGCAGGACGTGCTGATGCGTCAGCTGTCTAAAAACAAGACCGGCGTCGTGCCCGCTGCCTCTGCCATCGACGAGGCAACCAAGGCTGCCGCAGCAAAAACCGACGGTGCCGTTGCGCAGACCGGGCTGGCGACGAAAGTTGCCCAGCGTCCGTTGTGGGCAACACGCTCTGTGGCGGCAACTGCAACGACGTTGGCCGAGGGCGTCACGCCGCACAACGACGTTGCCGCACTCAACTCCCGTCGCCTGGCGCTGCCGAGCAAACTGGCCGACCGGATCATGGCTGGCATCGTGCCAAACACCGCTGCGGGGGCGCAGGATGCAGCCGCCAGCGCCACGACCCTGAAAAACCGTATCGCGATTTCCAATGCCGTCGCCGCCTCAAAAAGCACCGGCAGCCAAGGCAACGGCGACTGGACGTTGGGCCCGGAATATTCAGCCCCGGCCCATCCGTACCTGCGCACCATGGCGCAACCGCCACTGGCGCCCGGCAAGAGCGCTTTCACCAGCCACGACCAGTTCGTCGCGACCATGCTGCCACTGGCCAAGGAGGCCGCCGCACGTATCGGCGTAGATCCAAGCGTGCTGGTCGCCCAAGCAGCGCTGGAAACCGGTTGGGGCAAATCGATCATGCGTCAACAAGATGGCAGCAGCAGCTACAACCTGTTCGGCATCAAAGCGCAGGCCGGCTGGAAAGGCCCTGAAGCACGGGCGATCACCAGCGAGTTTCGCGACGGGCAGATGGTCAAGGAAACGGCGGACTTCCGTTCCTACGACTCTTACGCCAGCAGCTTCCATGACCTGGTGAGCTTCCTGCAAAACAACAACCGCTATCAAGCAACGCTCAAATCGGCCGATAACCCTGAACAGTTTGTGAAAGAACTGCAGAAGGCCGGCTACGCCACTGATCCGGACTACGCCAGCAAGATTTCACAGATAGCGAAACAGATGAAGAGTGACCAGACCTACGCAGCCGTATCGGGCTCTTCCACGACTTTATAAGGCTTGAACCATGTCACTGATTTCAATTGGGCTTTCAGGGCTGTACGCCAGCAGCGCGGCGATGAACACCATCGGTAACAACACCGCCAACGTTGATACCCAGGGTTATTCGCGCCAGCAGGTGATGACTGTCGCCAGTGCACAGCAAAATACCGGAGTCGGCTTTGTCGGCACCGGTACGACGCTGTCCGACGTGCGCCGGGTCTACAACAGTTACCTCGATAGCCAATTGCAGACCAGTACCGCGCTCAGTGCCGATGCGACGGCCTATCTGGGTCAGGCCAGTAAACTGGACTCGATGCTGTCGGACAGCTCGACCGGTGTCAGCACTGTGCTTACCAACTTTTTCACCAGCTTGCAGGCGGTCGGCAAAGACGGGACTTCAGTGGCGGCGCGCACGACGTTTCTGAAATCGGCGCAGTCGCTGTCAGCGCAATTCAACTCCATCTCGGCGCAGATGCAGGGTCAGAACTCGAGCATCAATAGCCAACTGACGTCTTTGTCCGGCCAGGTCAACTCTCTGGCGTCGACGATTGCCAACCTCAATGGCCAGATCACCACGGCCCGTGGCGGTGGCAGTGAACCGAACTCGTTGCTGGATGCGCGTAACGAAGCGGTGCGCCAGCTCAACGATCTGGTCGGCGCCAAAGTGGTGGAAACCAACGGCGCCTACGATGTCTCGATCGGTTCCGGTCAGCCGCTGGTTGTCGGTAATACGGCCAATAGTGTCTCGGCCGCGCCAAGCGACAGCGACCCCAGTCAATATGCGCTCAAGATCAACTCGGCGCAGGGCAGTTCAGACATCTCTACGGTGGTCACCGGCGGCACCATCGGTGGCCTGCTGCGTTATCGCAGTGAAGTGTTGCAACCTGCGGTCAACGAGTTGGGACGCCTGGCGCTGGTGGTCTCGGATCAGGTCAACAGTCAGCTCAATCAGGGCATCGACAGCAACGGCGATTTTGGCGCCAACCTGTTCAACAGCATCAATGATCCGAGCCTGACCGGCCAACGCAGCATTGGTGCTGCCGGGAACAGCGCAGGCTCCGGCAATCTGGATGTGACCATTGCCAACACCGGCGCCCTGACCACCAACGACTACAAAGTGACCTTCACCAGCGCCACCGGTTACAGCGTCAAGCGCTTGCCGGATGGCAAAGACATGGGCGCCTTTGATCTGGGGACAACGCCCCCTCCGGTGATCGACGGGTTTTCCTTGAAGCTGGACGGCAACGCGGTGGCCGCTGGCGACAGTTTCAAGGTATCGCCGACCCGCACCGGCGCGTCTGGCATCACCACGGTCATGACCGACACCAAGACCATCGCCGCCGCCTCGCCGCTGACCGGCAGCATTGGCACCAACCAAGGCACCGGCCAGTTCGGCCAGCCGACGCTGACCACGACTTCGGACATCTACAACACGACGGCCACGGCTGATCTGCGCACGGCGCTCGACAGCTCGATGCCGGTCAGACTGGTCATGGGCGACGTCACCAATGGCTCGCAAAGCTACAAGCTGGTGGATGCCTCGGGCAAGGCCGTCAACGATGCGTCGGGCAACGCGATCACCGGCAATATCGTGCCGGGCCAGAGCAACGATTTGAGTTTTGAAGTGGGCTACACCGACTCCGCGGGCGCAGCGCAGTCCTACAAATTCGGCATGACCCTGTCCGGTTCGCCAACCTCGGCCGATACCTACAACATCGACCTGACCGGCGCAGGCTCCTCGGACAACCGAAATGCCAACGCCGCGCTGGCCCTGCAGACCAAGCAAACCGTAGACATCGCTGCTGCCAACGGCACCGGCATGAGCCTGAGTGACTCCAACAAGAACCTGATTCAGACCGTCGGCGCCCAGGCCAGCCAGGCCAAGAACGACACCACAGCCACCACCGCCGTGCTGACCCAGGCCAAGGCCGCTCGCGATGGTGTGTCGGGCGTGTCCCTGGACGAAGAGGCCGCCAACCTGATCAAGTATCAGCAGTACTACACGGCGTCGTCGCAGATCATCAAAGCCGCTCAAGCCATTTTCAGCACGCTGATCAACAGTCTTTAAGGAGTCGTAATCCATGCGTATTTCAACTGCTCAGTTTTACGAAACCAGTGCGTCCAACTACCAGCGCACGTACGCCAACGTCGTCAAGACCGGCGACGAAGTGTCCAGTCAGGTCAAACTCAACACCGCCGGTGATGACCCCATCGGCGCAGCCCGTGTCCTGGAACTTCAACAGCAAGGCTCGATGCTGCTGCAGTACAAATCCAATATCGAGAACATCAACACCAACGTCGTCCAGACCGAGACCGCACTGACCGCCATCACCTCGGCTATTCAGCGCGCTCAGGAGTTGGTGCTAGGTGCTGGCAATGCCACGTTCACTGACGATGACCGTGAGGCCAACGCGCAGGAGCTCAAGCAGCTGCAGGATCAAGTTCTTGGTCTGATGAACAGCCAGGACGCCG
The DNA here is from genome assembly GCF_057128745.1 of Pseudomonas rosaeacicularis. Taxonomy (NCBI): domain Bacteria; kingdom Pseudomonadati; phylum Pseudomonadota; class Gammaproteobacteria; order Pseudomonadales; family Pseudomonadaceae; genus Pseudomonas; species Pseudomonas rosaeacicularis. The sequence continues at coordinate 51,347 of NZ_JBSKHT010000007.1, read as the reverse complement.
ACGGCAATTACATCTTCTCGGGCTCGAAATCCACCACGCCGCCTTACGCGATCAACCCCGATGGCAGCTACAGCTATCAGGGCGATCAGAGCCTGAACCAGCTGGATATCGGCAACGGTATTTCCATGGCCAGCAACACCACGGGCTGGGATGCATTCGAGAAAGCGATCAACACCACGCGCACCTCAGCGACGCTGACCTCGCCTGCGGTCAATGACAACGTCATCTCGTTGTCCGGCGGAACCGTGGCTTCCGACGCGACTTACAACGCCAAGTTCACCGGAGGCCAGCCATACACCATTACTTTCCAGAGCAGCACCCAATACAAGATCCTCGATGCCTCCGGGGCCGACGTTACGGCTGAAGCTTCGGGCGCCGGCAAGTTCACGTCGACCAATGCGGCCAACCAGACCATTAACTTCCGTGGGGTGGAGTTGGGTTTGAACGTCAACCTGACGGATGCCCAGTATGGCAATGCGGGCCAGGCCGACAGTGCTGTCGCGGGCCATACTTTTCAGCTTGCGGTGTCGCCTAGCTCGATCAGTACCGCACGCATGCCTGGGAATACGTCGACTACTGTCATCACCAGTTCATCTGTAACCGACCAGACCAAATTCAACGAAAGCTTCCCGTCAGGGGGCACGATTCTCAAGTTCACCAGCGCCACTGCTTTCGATATGTACGCCGCACCCTATGACGCGACCACCAGTAAGCCGATTTCGAGCGGCAATGTGTCGGGCAATACCGCAACAGCGGCGGGCGTGACGTTTAATCTCAGCGGCGCGCCAGCTTTGGGTGACCAGTTCACTGCTAACTCGGCGACTCAGCAGAGCCAGAACATCCTCAACACCCTGTCGTCGGTCATCACGGCGCTCAATACGCCAGCGGATGCCGATCCGGTGGCCAAGCAGAAGCTTGAGGCATCGTTGGCCTCGGCTATCGGCAACCTGAAAAGTGCGTCAAACGTGATCAACACGGCTATCGGGGATGGCGGAGCGCGAACTGCAACAGCCATCTCCCAAGGCACCACAAACCAGGTGCTGATCGACAACGGCACCACTGAAGCGGGCACCATCACCGCTTCCGATCCGGTCGATGCCATCGCTCGGCTGACTTTGCAGAAAACCATGCTCCAGGCCTCTCAGCTGGTGTTCACCCAGCTGTCTGCGTTGAACCTGTTCAGCAAGCTCTAATTGCGTGTCAGGTGGCAGGGTTGGCGTTGGCCAGCGCTGCCGGCCCTGCGCGCCAACCGTTATTGTCAGTGGTTCCACAGATCCTGCATCCTCTGGGTGTGTGTGCCGCTTGTGAGTCAGTCCTGTGAATTCATCTCCCCTCGTCAGCATCGTCATCCCGGCCTTCAATCCACGTTTTTTTCAGCGGGCGCTGCAAGGAGCCTTAGCGCAGACTTACTCCAACATTGAAGTCGTCGTCTGCGACGACTCTGCGGGCAATGAGATTCAGACCGTTTTTGAGGCTTTAGCCAAAGTCAGTCCAGTGTCGTTGCGTTATGTGCGCAACTCGCATCGCCTTGGCTTCGCAGGAAACCTGCTCGAGTGCCTGAGCCACGCCCAAGGTGAGTACATCAAGTTCTTGTGCGACGACGATCAGCTGTTTTCTCAGTCAGTTTCGATGCAGGCAGAACAATTGACCGCCTACGCCGATATCAATCTGGTAATCAGCCAACGGCTGTTCTGGGATGCCGACGACACGCAGCTGCCTGCACGCCTTGAAAACAGCGCGCTGGCACCCGACAGTGCGGTGTTCAATGGCGACGACTTGCTGGCCATTTTCGAGAACTTTCCGCTGAACTTCCTGGGTGGTCTAAGCAGCTCGCTTCTTCGGCGCGCTGATGTTGGGGAGTTCTTACCAGCACTGACTCAGCCCGGCCACTGCTTCACTGCATTGCTGGACCTTGCGCTATACGTGTGTTTGATGCGACGCGGCAACGTGATGGTGCTTAACAATGTGCTAAGTGTGGAGCGGCTGCATCCGGAGCGCCTCACGAGGCAGCAGTCGGTACGCGACGTCTTGGGTATAGAGCGAGACTGGCTGGTGCAGATGCTCAAGGCGCGCAGCGGCGATCCGTCAATAGGTAAAGGCTGGGTGCGTTATCAGCCAATGATTGGCACAGAACTCGAAAGACGCGTCTGGGAAGAGATGCCGCTGGCGCGAAGCCTGGGGACCAAGCAGTCGACACAGCAATGGCGGATTGGGACAGCTAGCGAAAGCTTCGCTGAACTTTACGCACAGTGGCTGGCCTGCCGCACCCTGACTCAAGTGCAGCAGGAGCAGTTGCCCAATACGCTGGCGCATTGGTCTTCGCGACCGAAAATTGTACCGGTCATTATCGATGAAGCCGGGAGCAGGTCTAGCCTTAGTGTCACGCTCGAAAGTCTCGACGCTCAACTGTATGCGCCGGAACTTACGCTGGTGCTGTCGTGCAATTGCCAGGAGGCGCGCCTGGATGGACAGGTCTTCAGCTTGCCGCTGCAAGACGATATTCATGCCCAGCTCAATGAACTGCTTTTTCAACTTGAAGGCGCACAATGGTTTTACCTTCTGCGCGCTGGCGATCGTTTGGTCAAACCAGCGCTGCTGATGCTCGCGGAGCGCGTGGCCGTCAACGATCGCCTGCAGTGTGTGTACAGTGATGAAGGCGCACTGCGCGATGGTGAATCGGCAGAACCAGTATTCAAGCCGGATTTCAATCTGGACCTGCTGCGCTGCTACCCCTACATCGGGCGTGCGCTGGCGATAAGTCGCGAGGGCCTGATGCAGGCAGGGGGGTTCGACAGTAGCTTCGGCATGCTAGCGCCTCACGATCTTATTTGGCGCCTCGTCGAAAAAGGTGGCGACGTCGTGGTCGGCCATCTCAGTGAGGTAGCAGTGGAGTCGCAACTGCCATTGTCTCAATGGTTGGCGTTGCCGCGAGTGGTCGAGGAAAATCTCAACGTTGTACGCGCGCATTTGCAGCGATGCGCAATCGACCATCGGATTGACCATGGCGATAAATTGACGCTCATCAATCGTGTTCGCTATCTGCACTCCGATCAGCCGCTGGTGTCGATCATTGTCATTGTGAAGGATCAACTCGCCGCACTGCAACGTTGCGTGGAGAGCTTGCTCGGCAACACGGGTTACAGCCGTTACGAACTGCTGATCGTGGATAACCAAAGCGAACATCCTGAAACCCGTGCCTGGCTGGACGGCATGGGGCAACTCGACAATGTGCGCATTCGTGTTCTTAGGCAGCCGGGTAGGGAAAGTCACGTCAGCCTTTACAACGCGGCGGCCCAAGACGCCCGGGGCGAATACTTGTTGCTGCTCAGTCCCTACACCGTGATTACTCACAAGGACTGGCTTGAGGAGTTGATCGGTCAGGCACAGCGGCCCGAAGTCGGGGTGGTGGGGCCAATGCTGTTCGGCCCTGGCGGACAGATCGTTCAAGCTGGTCTGATTCTGGGGTTGCATGGCGCGGTCGGCGTGCCGTTCGCCGGTGAGTCGATGCGCGCCAGCGGCTATATGCAACGGTTGCAGGCTGTGCATGATCTCAGCGCAGTGGGTGGCGAATGTCTGATGGTGCGCAAGGCAATCTTCGACGAAGTCGGTGGTCTTGATAAATCTCAGGCTAATCGTGACCTGATGTATGTCGATCTTTGCCTTCGTTTGCGAGAGCGCGGCTATCTGGTGGTGTGGACACCGCATGCCCTGATAGCGCTGGGCTCGCAACCCGCGGTTGTTCAGGATCCAGCTTGGCGGGCGCGGCGGGGCGAGGAAGAGCGGCGCTTTCTGTTGCGTTGGCTGCCCCTGGTCGCGCGTGATCCGTCTTATAACCCCAATCTTTCACTGACCAGCCTCGGGGGCACCAGCTTTGATCTGGAGCCAGGGCTGAACAGCGGCTGGACGCCGTTCTCCAAAGCGCAGCTGCCCAATGTGCTGGCGTTACCGATCAACGCCTCTGCAATCGGCTACTACCGAGTGACCGAACCGCTGATGGCTCTGGAGTCGGCGGGCAGGGCAGTGGGTGTTATCAATTACGGCCTGCCAAGCATTATCGAGATCGAGCGCCAGTTGCCTGACGTCATCGTGTTGCAGGGGCGTTACAGCGAGGAGCGCGTCGAAGAAATCGTGTCTTTGAAGACCTATTCCAAGGCGCGACGGATCTTTGAGCTCGACGACTACGTTATCCAGGTGCCCAAGAAGAACGAACACGTTCGCGGTATGCCGGATCGAGCGGAAATGGAGCGTTACGTGCGTCGCGGCATTTCCCTATGTGACCGTGTGGTGGTGTCGACGCAGCCTCTGGCCGATGCTTTGTCGTCAATGCACAGCGACATCCGCGTCGTGCCGAACATGCTCACGCCCCAAGCTTGGGATGGACTCATAAGCCAGCGCCGCACCAGTAAAAAGCCCCGCGTGGGCTGGGGTGGTGGAACCAGCCATACGGGGGATCTGGAAATTATTGCAGAGGTGGTACGTGAACTGGCGGACGAAGTGGACTGGGTATTCTTTGGCATGTGCCCCGATTTACTTCGCCCGTACATCCACGAATTTCATCCAGTAGTGGATTTGGCTGTCTACCCTAAAAAGCTCGCCAGCCTTAACCTAGATCTGGCAGTGGCGCCGTTGGAACAACACATTTTCAACGACTGCAAAAGCAATCTGCGGCTATTGGAATACGGGGCATGCGGTTATCCGGTGATATGCACCGAAACCGCGGCCTACAAGGGTTATCTGCCACGCACGCAAATCCACACCAACAGTACTTCGGAATGGCTCAGGGCCATCCGTGATCACCTTTCAGATCCAGACGCCAGCTACCGCCAAGGTGATGCCCTTCATGAAGCGGTGATGCGCGATTTCATGCTACGCGGTGACAATCTTCAGCACTGGGTGAATGGGTGGCTCGCAGATTGAGGCCGGTTAAAACGAGACCTGCGTTGCAATTGATTTGACAGCCTGAACATTCGGGTTCGATTCCCTCATTTGTATTGGTCGGCGGCAGCGCCGGTTCCTTGCGCACAGCCTTGTCGATATTGGCGCCCACCTGGATGTCGGGCTTTTCGCGGCCGGTTGTTCCTTTCCGGGAAAAGTACTTCAAAGCTGTCCTCCATGGCTGCGTCCCACTGATATTCAATCCCTCGGCGTTGCCGGACACCCCACAGTCCGGCGCCGCGAAATGTGCTTTGAAGCACTTTGCACTCTAACTAGATAGCGTCTGAACCTGCCCCCCCCCCCGCGGAGGGCCTTTGCCGTCTTTCCCTAGCTGTACGAAGTGGCGCGGTTCCTGCAGGTACTGGTTATATCGCCATAAATCACGCATTTCAGGCGCTTGACTGTCAGCCGTAGAACGGCAGGGGTGCCGGATATCTCAACGCCCGCTCTTGTGCGGCTGAGTTCTGTACGGAACATGAGGGGTTGCAATTGAAGGTAGTTATTCTGGCAGGCGGGCTCGGTACGCGGATCAGCGAGGAATCGCATCTTAAACCCAAGCCAATGATCGAAATCGGAGGAAAGCCAATTCTCTGGCACATTATGAAGCAGTATTCCGCCCACGGGATTCATGATTTCGTGATCTGTCTCGGCTACAAGGGCTACGCGATCAAGGATTTCTTCGCCAACTATTTTCTGCATACCTCTGACGTCACGTTCGACATGCGCAATAACCGTATGGACGTACACCAGAATTACAGCGAGCCTTGGCGCGTAACGCTCGTCGATACCGGAGAGGAGACGCTGACTGGCGGCCGCCTGCGTCGCGCTCGCAAGTACGTTGAGGACGAAGAGGCCTTTTGCTTCACCTATGGCGACGGCGTGTCTGATCTAAATATCAGCGCTCTGGTCGATTTCCACCTTGGGCACGGCAAGCTCGCCACGGTCACGGCGGTTCAACCCCCAGGCCGTTACGGCGCGTTGAATCGCGAAGGCGATAAGGTTTTGGGGTTCACTGAAAAACCACGCGGCGACGGTGGCTGGATCAACGGTGGGTTCTTTGTGCTCTCGCCACAGGTTCTGCCGTACATTGAAAATGACATGACGTCGTGGGAGTCCGGCCCGCTGGATCGTCTCGCTGATCAGGGTGAGCTGATGGCGTTTCAGCACGAGGGCTTCTGGCACCCAATGGATACGCTGCGCGACAAGAACCTGCTAGAGGATCTTTGGCAGCGCGGGGAGGCCCCTTGGAAAAACTGGGCGTGACCCCTGCCTTCTGGCAAAAGAAACGCGTACTGCTGACCGGGCATACTGGATTCAAGGGCAGTTGGCTGGCGTTGTGGCTGGAAAGCATGGGCGCACAAGTTACCGGTTTCGCGCTTGACCCTGGCACGCGACCCAGCCTTTTTGAGCTGTCGGACGTGACATCAGGCGTGGATGATCATCGGGGTGACCTGCGCGACATGGCCGCGTTGCTTGGTGTGATAGCGCAGACGCGGCCGGAAATCGTTTTGCACCTGGCAGCGCAGCCATTGGTTCGCGAGGGCTACCGTGACCCGTTAGGCACCTATTCCAGTAACGTCATAGGCACGCTGAATCTGCTCGAAGCGATTCGCCAGTTAGGAGGCGTACGCGCTTGTGTTCTAGTTACCACCGACAAGGTCTACGCTAATCAGGAATGGCTTTGGCCGTATAGGGAAAACGAACCTCTCGGGGGACATGATCCGTATAGCAGCAGCAAGGCTTGCTGCGAGTTGCTGGCGCAGTCGTACGCAGCTTCGTTCTTTCACCCTGATCGTTACGCCGAACATGGTCTGGCCCTGGCAACTGCGCGCGCCGGTAATGTGTTGGGCGGTGGCGATTTCGCTCCCGAACGCCTGATTCCGGACGTGCTCAAGGCGTGGTCCGCCAATGAACCCGTGACCTTGCGCTATCCCAACGCCGTGCGTCCGTGGCAGCACGCGCTCGAGCCTTTGGCGGGATATCTGTTGTTGGCACAGAAGCTGTACCTGCACGGTGCCGATTACGACGGTGCTTGGAACTTCGGCCCAGGCGACAACGATATGTGCAGCGTGGGTGATGTGGTCGCGACGCTTGCCACACATTGGCCCCAAGCACCTGGGTTGCAGATCGAACCAACTGAAATGCACGAAGCCGGCATGCTACGGCTCGACAGCACTCGTGCGCGTCAATCCCTGCAATGGCAGCCACGCTGGTCGCTGGAGGAGTGCCTCAAGCACACACTGGACTGGCATCTGGCGTGGAAAACCGGCCAGGACATGCGTCTATTTACCTTAGGCCAACTGGCGCTGTATTCGGAGCACGCATGAACGAGATGCAGTTGAGCGCGTTGCCGCTGACCGGATTGTTCAGCATTCGCCATCGTCGCCACGCCGATGCGCGCGGCCAGTTCAGTCGGCTGTTCTGCGAAAGCGCTTTGCGCGCTTTCGGTCATCCGTTCCACATTCGTCAGGTCAATCACTCGGTGACTGCCGAGCGTGGCAGCGTGCGCGGTTTGCATTACCAGACCGCAGCCGCGCTAGAGGCCAAGTTCATTACGTGCCTGCGTGGCGCGGTGTGGGACGTCGTAGTGGACCTGAATCCGGAGTCGGCAACATTCTTGCAATGGTATGCGCAGCAACTGGAAGCCGGCGATGGTTGCAGCTTGTTGATCCCGGCTGGTTTCGCCCACGGTTTTCAGGCGTTGACCGACGATGCCGAATTACTTTACCTGCATAGCGCTGATTACGCGTCTGAGCACGAAGCCGGTTTGTCGGTCAATGACCCGCGGCTGGGGATCGAATGGCCCTTATCTGTCAAAAATCTGTCTGCGCGCGATGCCTGTCATCCTTTACTGGATCCGTCTTTCGCGGGAGTAAGTGTATGAACTGTCGAGGATGCGGCGCTGAACTGAAATTGCCACTGATTGACCTGGGGACTTCGCCGCCTTCCAATGCCTATCTGCGTGCTGATCAACTAAGTCAGGCCGAACAGTGGGTGCCGCTGAAAGTGGAGGTTTGCGAGCATTGCTGGCTGGTGCAGACCAATGATTACACCAGCGCCGATAGTCTCTTCGACGCTGATTACGCCTATTTCAGTTCCTATTCCAGTTCTTGGCTCGCCCATGCCGAATGCTACGTCGCCGAGATGGTGGAGCGCTTCAATCTGAATGCCGAAAGCTGTGTAGTTGAAGTCGCCGCCAATGACGGGTATCTGCTCCAGTATGTCGCCGCTCGTGGAATTGGCTGCCTGGGTATTGAACCGACTCACAGCACGGCAGAAGCGGCTCGCGCGAAGGGCCTGGAGATTCGCGAATTGTTCTTTGGCCAGAAGACCGCCAGTATGCTTCGCGATCAGGGTTGGTCGGCCGATTTGATGGCCGCCAACAACGTTCTGGCCCACGTCCCGTACATCAACGATTTCCTCAGTGGATTCGCGACCCTGCTCAAGCCGTCTGGCGTGGCGACGTTCGAGTTTCCGCACCTGCGGGCCCTGATGGCTGGCAATCAGTTCGACACGCTGTATCACGAACACTATTCCTACCTATCGCTGTCTTCGGTAAAAACCCTGTGCGAACGCAACGGGCTGCATGTTTTCGATGTGAGCGAGTTGCCGACCCATGGCGGCTCGCTGCGCGTGTTCGTGCAGCGCGACGACGGCGTGCAATCGATTCGCCCGAGCGTGGCACAAATGCTCGATAGGGAACTGAGCGCAGGGGTCAAGACACGTGGTTTCTATGCGACGCTGGCACCTGCAGCCGAGCGCATCAAATTTCAGTTGCTCGCGTTTTTGATCAAGGCCAAGGCTGATGGCAAACGGGTCGTCGGCTACGGCGCCGCGGCCAAAGGCAACACGCTGCTCAATTACGCAGGCGTAAGGGGCGACCTGCTCGCGTGGGTCGCCGACGCCAACCCGCACAAGCAGGGGAAATACCTGCCGGGCAGCCGGATTCCGGTGGTTTCGCCTGAACGTTTGGTTGAAGAAAAGCCCGATTTTGTCTTGGTCCTGCCTTGGAATCTACTTGAGGAAGTGAGGCAGCAACAGGCACAAGTGCATGCTTGGGGCGGACAATTCGTTATTGCCGTGCCCGAGTTGAGGTTGTTGTGAGCGCCGCTAAAATCCTCGTGACCGGCGCAACAGGCTTCGTTGGTCGCCACCTGGTGGGCGCATTGCTGCAGCGTGGTTTCGAGGTCCGGGCGGTGGCCCGCAACCTGGAGGCTGCACGGGTGTTGCCATGGTTCGGGGAGGTAGAGTTCGTCAAAGCGGACATTCAGGACAGTGATGCAGACATCGGTGCATTGACGCAGGGCGTGACCGCCTTGGCGCATCTCGCTTGGCCCGGTTTGCCTGACTACAACGGGCTGTTCCATTTCGAACGCAATCTCCCATGTGACTATGTTTTTATCCGGCGTGTGGTGCAGGCCGGCGTTAAGCAGGTACTGGTCACGGGTACGTGTTTCGAGTACGGCTTGCAAAACGGTCCGCTTCATGAAACGACACTTCCACAACCCGCTAATGCTTATGGGCTGGCAAAGAACTGCCTGCGTCTGTTTCTGGAAGCGCTGGCGCGCGAGCAGCCATTCACGTTGCAGTGGGCACGTTTGTTCTACCTGCATGGAGAAGGCCAGAATCCCAGAAGCCTGCTGGCCAGCCTTGAGCGTGCAATTGAAGCCAATGACGCAACCTTCAATATGTCCGCAGGCGAGCAGTTACGTGATTATCTGGCCGTAGAAACGGCAGCCGGGCACTTGGCGCAGGTCATGCAGTGCCCAGACTTCGCCGGCGTGATTAACATCTGCAGCGGCAAGCCGGTGTCGGTACGCACGCTGGTCGAGCAATGCCTGACGGCGCGTGGATCGTTGATGAAGCTCAATCTCGGCGTCTATGGTTACTCGGTGCATGAACCGATGGCGTTCTGGGGCAACCCCGATCGTTTGCAGCAGTTACTGGGAGCAGAACATGTCCTATGAGTTGTATCGCGTCACCGATCTGCCGGTCTTGCAGAATCGCACCTTTGCCGATGCCGCCAGCGCGCGGGCCTCTGCCAGGGGCGACGTGGTGCTGGTGCAGGACGCGGGAACCGGACTCATCCACAACCAGGCCTTCGACCCGGACAAGCTCGTCTACGACAGCAATTATCAGAACGAACAGGCCCATTCGGCGCAGTTCAAGCAGCATCTGGAAGACGTAGAGGGCGTGATCGGGCGGCACTTCAAAGGCCTGAGCCTGATCGAAGTCGGTTGCGGCAAGGGTTACTTTCTCGAACTGCTGCGCGACAAGGGTTACCCGATCACCGGCATTGATCCGGCCTACGAAGGCAGCAACGCCGACGTGGTCAAGCTGCCGTTCACCGCTGAACTGGGTTTGTCCGCCGATGCCGTGGTCCTGCGCCATGTGCTGGAACACATCCCGGACCCGCTGGCGTTCCTGCGGGAAATCGCCAAGGCCAATCAGGGCGGGCAGATCTATATCGAGGTGCCGTGTTTCGACTGGATTCTCGAACATAAGGCCTGGTTCGACGTCTTCTACGAGCACGTCAATTATTTCCGGCTCAATGACCTGCGCGGTCTGTTCGGCACGGTCCACGAAGCCGGGCATCTGTTCGGCGGACAGTACCTGTACGTGGTGGCTGATCTGGCGACCCTGCGCGAACCGCCAGCCGGCTGGGAGCGAGCGCGTTTGCCGCTGGATTTCACCGGCAGCATCGAGCGCGCCGTGGACATCATTCGCGCAGCACCCGGGCAGGGTGCGGCTATCTGGGGCGCTTCGTCCAAGGGCGTCATTTACTCGTTGTTCCTGCAGCGCGTCGGCGTCGCGGTGGATCACGTGGTCGATATCAACCCCGACAAGCAAGGCCGGTTCCTGCCGCTCAGTGGTCTGCGTGTGTCTTCGCCCCAGGAGGCGATGGACAGCCTTCCCGAAGGCGCCAACCTGTTTGTGATGAATTCCAACTATCTCCCGGAAATCAAACGGATGACCTCCGGCCGCTACGTCTACCACGCTGTCGACAGCGCCGACTTTCAATCTAATCGAGGCAACACACATGGCTAAGACTCCCGCGCAGATCTTCGAAGAAGAGTGCCATACCGAAATCGCGGCCCAGGGCAAGGACGAAAACCTCGGCCGCCTGTCGCGCGAGTTCTTCAATGAAACCGCCCGACACAAGTACAGCTACCACTTCTCGTGGATGGGCCGCCCGATCATTCAATACCCGCAAGACATGATTGCGATGCAGGAAATCATCTGGGCGCTGCGTCCGGATGTCATCGTCGAGACGGGCATTGCCCACGGTGGCTCGATCCTGTTCTACGCCTCCATGTTCGAGCTGATCGGCCATGGCGAAGTTATCGGTATCGACATCGATATCCGCCAACACAATCGCGAGGCCATCGAAGCCCACCCGATGAGTCATCGCGTCAGCATGATCCAGGGTTCGAGCATCGATTCGGCCATCGTTGAGCAGGTCCGCGAGCGCGTTGCCGGCAAGAAGGTGTTGGTCGTTCTGGATTCCAATCACACGCATCAGCACGTGCTGGAAGAGTTGCGTCTGTACGCGCCAATGGTGTCGGTGGGAAGTTACTGTGTGGTGATGGACACCGTGGTCGAAGACATGCCCGAAGACGCATTCCCTGACCGGCCGTGGGGCAAGGGCGATAACCCCAAGACCGCAGTGTGGACGTATCTCAAAGAAAACGGCGACTTCCAGATCGACTCCTCGATCGACCACAAGCTGCTGATTACCGTGGCGCCCGACGGTTATCTGCGCCGGGTCCGCTGAGTCGGATTACACAGTCAACACGTCAATTGCGCAGTCTCGGTGGTAGGAATAGGTGATGAAAGGCAATAACAGCTTCGAACTCGTTGCACCGCTTGGCGAATTGCTGACGGTCGTGCTGATGACGCACAACCGCCCGGAGTTCCTTCGCCGTGCCTTGCAGTACTACAGTGATTTGCCCTGCAAAGTGCTGGTGCTCGATTCCTCGCCTCAGGCGCTGGAAGTTGTTGACCATCCCTCGATCGACTACCGGCACTTGCCGCAATATGCCTATTGGGGCTTGCAGGCCAAGCTGTTCTTCGGCGTCAAGCAAGTCACCACGCCGTTCATGGTCTTCGCCGCGGACGACGATTTCATCGTGCACAGCGCGCTGGTCGAATCAGTGGCCTTCCTTGAGGCAAATCCTGATTACGGCATGTGCCACGGCTACTGCCTGATGTACCTGGCGATGGCCAATCAGGTGCGTTACTTCCGTCGCGACAAAAAGGTCCAGGAAGACTACAACGCCGAATCCGGCGAGCAGCGCGTGCTCGATTACATGCGCCAGTACCTTCCGCCGTTTTATGCCGTGACTTGCACCTCGTTGATCAACGAATGGTACGACGCGATGCCGGAGGGCACCCGGTTCGAATGGCAGGAAATCGGCCACGTCTATTTTCTGCTGGCCCGGGCCAAGGCGCGCGTGCTGCCGATCGGCTATGTGGTGCGCGAAATCAACGTGGGCTACTCGGACCACAACACCGAGGTCTACGCCTCGCTGGCTCAACTGGAGCCGAAAATGGTCGCCGAGCGAGAAGCCTTCGCCGGTTTCCTCGCCTCGTTGCCCCTGGAGCTTAACGCCGATCCGCAGCACGGCAGGAAGGTCGCGCTGGAAAGCTTCGAAGCCATGGCCGACAGCTTGCGAAAGGGCACTGCACTGACTGCCGAGCCGATCTTCCGCTCGCAGTGGACCAGTCCCGAAGACGGCCCGGCGCGCGTATTCGGTCCCAAGCAATACGTTGAAATGCCTTTCTACAATCAGGCGTTCTTCGATGAGCTGACACACTGTGAATTCCTGATTCACACCATGCCCGCCGGACGCATCCAGCTCGATGAGCTGGAGGGCGTATGGGTGCGGCAGGGCGAGCTTCTGGCCACTCACAGCAACGACGTCCCGGAAACCGTGATCAACCGTCTGTGGGAAGCCATGGACCTGAGTGCGTTCAATCGCCAGGTCGTGGACAAGCTATCGACACAGTTGACCGCGCTGGGCGATGAGGCCGCGCCGATGATGGCAGCATGGGCACAGAGGCTTTCCTACGCTCCGGATTACGATATCCCGGCGACGCTGGCGAAGACACAGTCCGGCCTTCTGCTGGACTGGCTATCCCGTCGCAGCCCGGACGCCGAACAAGCGCAGGCCATTTCCGTCCATCTGGATGCCAACGGCGGCGGCCCTCGTTTTGGCGTGTTGCTGCTCAACTTCGACGACGACATGGATAAGCTCCAGGCCACTCTGGACAGTCTGGTCGAAGGCAACAAAAAGTCGTTCAGGATTGTTGTGTTCACCACAGGCGACGCCCCAGCGGCCACGACCATCAACAACACACTTCATTTCGTTAAAGTCACCCGCAGAAACCATGTTGATAAGCTCAATCAGGCCGTACGGCAGATGGCGTGCGACTGGCTTCTGCTGGCCGAGGTCGGCGACATCTTTACGCCAGCTGGGCTGACTAGGGCGAGCCTGGAACTGCTCGGCGCCGCTCAGGTGCGTGCAGTGTCGTGCGACGAGATTCAGCGTCAAAGCAGCGGCGCGCTGAAAGTTGCTTTCCGTCCAGGCTTTAACCTCGACTTGTTGCAAAGCGTGCCCAGTTTGATGGCGCGCCACTGGCTTATTCGCCGGGATGTAATTTTGGAGGTTGGCGGCTATTCGGCCGATTACAGCGATGCGTTGGAGTTCGATCTGTTGTTGCGCATCATCGAGCAGGGCGGCCTTGGTGGGCTGGCCCATCTGGACGAACCTCTGCTGATTTGCGCGGCACCGGTGCTTGAAGAAAACGCCCATGAGCGACTGACTTTGATTCGCCATCTTGGCACGCGCGGCTACAAGGCGTTGGTAACCAGCGCCGAGCCGGGGACTTGGCAAATCGACTACCGGCACGACCAGCGCCCGCACGTGTCGGTCATCCTGCATGGCATCGGTGATCTGCAAGCGCTGGAACGTTGTGTGACCAACATCGTGCAGCGCACGCGTTATTCAGGCTATGAGGTGGTAATAGCGGCACAGGACGCGCCAACTGCAGAGAGTGCTGAATGGCTCGGCTGCGTTGATCAACTCAGTGGCCGTCTGCGCGTGGTGCATAACGACAGTGCTCTGTGCCCTGCAGCCTTTCTCAACCAAGTCGCGCAACAGGCCAAAGGCGAATTCCTGGTCTTGCTTGCGGCCGATGCTGTGGTGGTGAACCCGAACTGGCTCGGCTCCCTGCTCAATCAGGCACTGCGCCCGGAAGTCGGTGTGGTCGGCGCCAAGCTGATCGATGAAGCCGGCAAAGTGACCCAGGCAGGCCTGATCCTCGGCTTTGACGGTGTGGGCTCGGGCTTTATCGGTGAAGCCAAGGATGCGCCGGGCTACATGCAGCGCTTGATCGTCGAGCAGAACTACTCTGCCGTTTCAGCGACCTGCATGATGGTGCCCAAAGCATTGTTCCAAGCGGCAGGCGGGCTTGACACCGAGCATTTCGCTGACGCCTTTGGCGATATCGACCTGTGCCTGAAAGTTGCGCAGGGCGGCTATCTCACGGTGTGGACGCCTCAGGTGCATGTGATACATCCCGGCCTGCTTGCGGACGCGCCGGCTGCGCTGGCCGCCTTGCAGGCCAAATGGCCAAATAGCTTCGATCACGACCTGGCATATAACAAGAACTTGGCTCGCAGCGCAAAGGGCTTCACCCTCGGCAACCCCTCCAGTGTGAACTGGGCGAGGTTGCTCGCTTAAGGTCAATTGAGAAAAGGTACCGGCATGTTCAACGGCAAATCAGTTTTCATCTCAGGCGCCACCGGTTCGTTCGGACGGATGTTCATTCGCCACTTGCTTGAGCGTTATCAGCCCAAGCGCGTGGTAGTGTTCTCCCGCGACGAGCTCAAGCAGTACGAGATGCAGCAGGAATTCAATGCGCCGTGCATGCGCTATTTCCTGGGTGACGTGCGCGACGCCGACAGGTTGCATCAAGGCATGCGCGGGATCGATTACGTTGTGCACGCCGCCGCCCTCAAGCATGTGCCGGCCGCTGAGTACAACCCTACAGAATTCATTCGCACCAACGTAAACGGCGCAGAGAACATCATTGCTGCGGCGCTTGCCAATGGCGTGAAAAAAGTCATCGCGCTCTCCACCGACAAAGCCGCCAGCCCCATCAACTTGTACGGCGCCACCAAGCTACTGTCGGACAAGCTGTTCGTGGCGGCCAACAACATTGCCGGTGAAGAGCAGACCCGTTTTGCTGTGGTGCGTTACGGTAACGTGGCGGGCTCGCGTGGTTCGATCGTGCCGTTCTTCAGCAAGCTGATCGCCGGCGGCGCCAAGGAATTGCCGATCACTGATGCGCGCATGACGCGCTTCTGGATCACCCTGGACCACGGCGTGGATTTTGTGATGCAGAGCTTTGCCCGCATGCACGGCGGCGAAGTGTTCGTGCCAAAGATTCCCTCTGTGCGCATCGTCGATCTGGCCCGGGCCATGGCAGTTGAATTGCCACACAATTTGGTCGGCATTCGCCCCGGCGAAAAGCTGCATGAGCTGATGGTGCCTCAGGATGACGCACGCATGACCTTTGAGTTCGACGATCACTACACCGTCGCGCCCTCGATTCGCTTCAATAACGTCGACGCTGACTTCAGCCTTGACGCCACCGGCGCCAAAGGTCGTGCAGTGGCAGATGATTTTGAGTACCGCTCTGACACCAACCCGGATTTCCTCTCGATCAGCCAGATCGCCGAGCTGCACGCCGATATCGCGCCATGATTCCCTATGGCCGTCAGAGCCTGGATCAGGCTGACATTGATGCGGTGGTTCAGGTGCTGGAGTCCGACTGGCTGACCCAGGGCCCGACCATCGAGCGTTTCGAAACGGTCATGGCTGCGCGCTGCGAAGCAGGCTTTGGCGTGGCGGTGTGCAACGCCACGGCGGCGTTGCACATTGCCTGTCTGGCGGTGGACCTGGGGCCGGGTGACGCACTGTGGACCAGCCCCAACACCTTTTTGGCATCGGCCAATTGCGCACGTTACTGCGGCGCGGATGTGGACTTTGTCGACATCGATCCACTGACTTGGAATCTGGACGTGGTCGCGCTCAGGCACAAGCTCGAACACGCCGAGCAGGCCGGGACGTTGCCCAAAGTGCTGGTGGCGGTGGCGTTCTCGGGACAGAGCTGCGACATGCGCGCCATTGCCGGCCTGGCCGACCGCTATGGCTTTTCGGTCATTGAAGACGCGTCCCATGCGGTAGGCGCCTCCTATGCCGGGCGCCCGGTGGGCTGTGGCGAGTTCGCCGCCATGACGGTATTCAGTTTTCATCCGGTAAAAATCATCACCAGCGGTGAGGGCGGCCTGGTGCTGACCAATCGCACTGAGCTGGCCGAGCGTCTGCGTTCGTTGCGCAGCCACGGCATGACCCGTGATCCGGCGCAGATGAGCCAGGCAAGCCACGGCCCGTGGTATTACGAGCAGGTCGAGCTGGGTTTCAATTACCGAATCACCGACATCCAGGCCGCGTTGGGCCTTTCGCAGCTAAGCAAGCTCGATGGCTTTTTGGCGCGGCGTCGTGAGCTGGCTGCTCGGTATCAGGCGCTGCTGGCTGACCTGCCACTGACGCTACCCACCGCGCAGGCTGACGCCCAATCGGCGTGGCACCTTTACGTGGTGCGCGTGCAGACCGAGCGTGCGAGTCTGAGTCATCGCCAGGTGTTCGAAGCGTTGCGCGAGGCCGGAATCGGCGTAAACGTGCATTACATTCCGGTTCATCTTCAGCCCTACTACCGCGCTCTGGGCTTCGAGGCGGGGGATTTTCCCGAAGCCGAGGCGTATTACGGTCAGGCGATCAGCCTGCCGATGTACCCGGCCATGACGGATGCTCAGCAGGACGAAGTGATCAGCCGACTGAAGCAGTTGCTGCTGTGAACGCCGTGGCGATCATTCCTGCCCGCGGCGGCAGTCAGCGCATCGCCCGCAAGAACCTGAAGCTGTTCAACGGCCTGCCGATCATCGTCTGGTCGATCCGTGCAGCGCTGGCCAGTGGGTTATTCGAGCGCGTGATCGTCAGCACCGATGATGAAGAGATCGCTCAGGTTGCCCGCGAGCATGGTGCGCAGGTGCCGTTCATGCGTCCAGCAGAACTGGCGGACGCCTTCACCGGGACTGCGGCGGTTATAGAGCACGCCATCGCGGCGCTGGATCAGTCATTCGATTTCGTATGCTGCATTTACGCCACGGCACCGCTGCTCCAGACGCGCTTTCTGCGTCTGGGATTCGAGGCGCTGAACGCTGCGCCGCAGGCCTCTTATGCGTTCTCGGTGTGCAGCTTTGGCTTCCCGGTGCAGCGCGCTTTGCTGATCAATGACGCAGGCACGCTGGCCCCCATGCACCCTGAATACCGCAACGTGCGCTCCCAGGATTTGCCAGCGGCGTATCAGGATGCCGGGCAGTTCTATTGGGGTCGTAGCGAGGCCTGGCTGCGCGGCGATGTGATTTTTTCTGCGCTGAGCGTGCCGGTGGTCCTGCCCCGGCATCTGGTGCAGGACATCGACACCAAAGAGGACTGGCTGCGCGCCGAGTACATGTACGCCGCGCTTAAGGCGGGTGGGGAACTGCAGCCGTGAAAGTCCTGATACGCGCCGACGCCTCGATCTCCATCGGCAGCGGGCACATCGCGCGCTGCATGACCCTGGCCGACGTGCTGCGCAGAGACGGTGCCGAGGTGGTCTTCGCGTGTCGGCAATTGCCGGGCCATTTGCTGCAGCGGCTTGAAGATCAGGGTTTCGTCACCCACGCGTTGCCGGGGGCATATCCACAAGCCACGGTTCAGGATCACCAACCTGACGTTGACATCGAAGCGCCATTGGCGTGGCAAGCGGACATTGATGCGCTGGCGGCTGTGTTAGGCGCACAGGCTTGCTTTGACTGGCTGGTCGTCGACCATTACGGTCTCGATGCGCGCTGGGAAAGCGCTGCTCGGCAGTTCGCCGATCACCTCATGGCGATCGACGATCTGGCCAATAGGCCGCACGCGGTGGACCTGCTGCTGGACCAGAACTTCTCCGCGCAGGTCGTTGATCAGGCCTATGCGCCGTGGATCGGTGCCGAGTGCAAGGCATTGCTCGGACCGCGCTTTGCCTTGTTGCGCGAACAGTTTCACTGCGCGCCGATCGCGATTGGCCCGCAGGTCAAACGAGTAGTGGTTAATTTCGGCGGATTCGACGCCGCGCGGCAGGTTCACAACGCGATGCTCGCGCTCAACGGTTTCCCTGACCTTGAAGTGGACTTCGTGGCAGGCCTGCACAATCCGGACTGGGAGGCGATGAGCAGGCTCGTTGCCGGCCGACCCCACTGGCGTTTGCACGCACTGGTCAGTGATTTTTTCCGATTGCTGCAACAGGCGGATCTGTTCATCGGCGCGGGCGGTGGCACGACATGGGAACGCGCGGCACTGGGTTTGCCGACGATCTGTGTCTCGGTGGCCAACAATCAGGCGCTCAATGCGCAATTGTTGGCGCAGGCCGGGGGGCATCTTTATCTGGGTTTACACCAGCAATTGGATCGCCAACGGCTGATCGACGCCATCGCGGTGATGTGCGCCAACCGCGAGTTGCGTCAGAGTTTTGCCGCGCGCTCCCACGCGCTGGTCGACGGGCTGGGGGCAAGGCGGGTCGCGGCCGCGCTGCAGGCCCCCGTGCTGGCATTGCGTCTGGCGAATGCGCAGGATGCGCGCCTGTTATTCGACGGCCGCAATGCCGAGTCGGTTCGGCGTTGGGCATTCAACGGTGATCTGATCGACTGGGACGTTCATGTGCGTTGGTTCGAGCGGAGTCTGGCCGATGATCAGCGTCTGCTATTGATTGCACAGACCGCCCAAGGGCCGATTGGCGTGCTGCGTTACGATCAGCAAGGCGAGCGCGCCGAAGTGTCCATTTATCTGATGCCGGGCCAGGCAGGATTTGGCTGGGGCAGGGTGCTCCTAGGCAGTGGCGAGCGGTACGTGCGTCGACACTGGCCAAACGTGCGGATTATCGAAGCGCGAGTCATGGCCGACAACGACGTGTCTCTCCAGCTTTTTCGAAAGGCTGGTTACGTGCAGGCCGAATGTTATTTTCAGCGAGTGATCAGCCATGAGTAGTTTCAAGATCGGTTCACGGTCCGTAGGCGACGACTCGCCGCCATTCGTCATTGCCGAGATGAGCGGCAACCACAATCAGTCGCTGGATCAGGCGTTGCGCATCGTCGATGCTGCCGCCAAAGCCGGTGCTCATGCGCTGAAACTGCAAACCTACACCGCCGACACCATGACCCTGGATATCGCGGACGGCGAGTTTTTCATCCAGGACGCCGACAGCCTGTGGGCGGGCTCATCGTTGTATTCGTTGTATGAAAAAGCCCACACGCCTTGGGAGTGGCATGCCCCCATCTTTGAGCGCGCCCAGTCGCTGGGCATGCTGGCGTTCTCCACGCCGTTCGATGAAACCGCAGTGGATTTCCTCGAAAGTCTGGATGTGCCCGCGTACAAGATCGCCAGCTTCGAAAACACCGATATTCCGTTGATCCGTCGAGTGGCTGCCACGGGCAAGCCAATGATCATATCCACCGGCATGGCCAGCATCGCCGAGCTTGACGACAGTGTGCGCGCTGCCCGTGAAGCCGGCTGCCAGGATCTGGTACTGCTCAAGTGCACCAGCACCTACCCGGCGTCACCCCTTAACAGCCATATCCGCACCATCGCCCATATGCGCGATTTGTTCGGTTGTCAGGTTGGGCTGTCCGATCACACCATGGGCGTGGGGGTGTCTGTCGCAGCCGTGGCGATGGGCGCCACGATCATCGAAAAACACTTCACCCTCGACAGGGCTGATGGTGGAGTTGATTCAAGCTTTTCCCTTGAGCCGGCCGAACTCGCAAGCCTTGTGATCGAGACCGAGCGCGCCTGGCAAGGAATGGGTCGTGTGCAGTATGGCGCCACTCAAGCTGAACAAAAGTCACTGGTGTTTCGCCGCTCGTTATACGTGGTCAAGGATGTCGCCGCCGGCGAGATGCTCACTGCCCGCAACGTACGTGCGATCCGTCCGGGGTTGGGTTTGGCGCCTAAACACATCGACGCTGTGCTCGGTCGCAAGGCGCGTCAGGCGATCAAGCGCGGGACGGCGTTGAGTTGGGATGCCGTGCTTTGAGTGCTAGTCCAGAAGGGCTGAAGCCAGCACTGCTGATCTGGACGTCAGCACAGGGATTGATTTGAGTTCAAAGAAACAAAGCCCGGTGCCCTCGGAGTGGTACACGGCGTCCTGCTTTTGCAGCGCCAGATCGGTGCCCGGTACCGAGAAGCGGTCGGTTGCCCGTTCGTAGTTGCGATCAGTCGTCCTTCCTCCCGGCGGGATGATGACGAAGCCCACCGTGGGGTTTAGTGGGTTACTGACGTTTTTAATCGCGATTTGCTCGAGGAGCGTGCCGCCGAGCGCTTCAACGGTCTGCGCCATGTGCTTTATGTAGCCGAGCCGGTCCATGCGTTGCTTGCCTTCATCACTGTTGAGCTCATAACACGGCTCAAAAAGGATGAGGGTTTGCGCCGTTACCCTGAAAAGCTCCGACAGCAACGCGGTCAGTGCGCCACCGTTGGGTTCCAGCGCATGGCTTGAGATCGTCACGCTGATGGATTTGTCTTGAAGGGGGATTTCCGAGATGTCCGCCACGAACGGTACAAGAGCGTCGTAGCCATCGCCCATCACCTCGCGTGCATAGCCCAATCCCTTGTAAACCCTGGACCAGCTGATGTCGAAGGCAAAAACATGCCTGGGTTTGAGGGCCAGGTGGGCCGTGAGCAGGCTCAGCGTGGTGATTTCGCCGGTACCGATGTCGAGCAGGGAATAGCCTTCTTCCACATGACGATCAATGACCTCGGCCATTTCCGCGACGTAGGCCAGCTGTTTCGTGTGATTGTTGCGGGCGTGTTCGATGTAGGTGCCGGCTTGCAAGTCGTAGGCGATTTCGATGATTTGCGGGGTATTGGCGTTCAGGCCTTTTTGTTCGCGCAGCACCTGCGAGACATTCCGGCCTTCGGCGTATGCCTTGCGCGCTGCCAAGAGGTCGAAATATTTAACATTGGCGTCGTTCATTGTGCGTCCCCTGAAACCGGTGAGTTACGTGCTGATATCGTGTCACTTCGTCACGGTGCCCAGCAAGCCGGATACCGTGGCGCCCGGGACTCGGCACTTCACACTCCAGTGACGTCTTGATGTCAATTCCCTGTCTGAAGCTCATTTGAGTCTTGCACGGCACTCGCCGCTCGGCTAAAAGCTTGTAAAACAATTGGTGACCTATGGGTCATAAAGGGCATCTTCACTGTATCGTGCAGTTTGGGTGATGAAGGCATAGGGTTGATTTCAGAGACAATCTGGGGAAAACGCTCTATTGCCGTTGCCATTTTTTTCGGCCACAACCCCCTGATTTTCAATGCCGCGCGCCCTGGCGGGCGGTGATGTCCAGCAAGTTTTTTATTGGGAAGCCATGATGATTGGCATCAAAAGCATAGCGAGTTATGTGCCTGCAGCCGGCGTTGACAATTACGCGCAGGGTGCCAAATTCGGGAAGGATGACGAGTTCATCCTCGGCAAGATCGGTTCTGCTTTTCTGCCACGCAAAGACGACGCTCAAGAGACCTCCGACCTGTGCGTCGAAGCCGTCAACGCGTTGTTCGCTAACAATCCTGATCTCAAGCGCGAGTCCATCGACGCGCTGATCGTCGTCACGCAGAACGGCGACGAAGAAGGCCTGCCGCACACCGCAGCCATCGTTCAGGACAAACTGGGCCTGCCGACCCATGTGGCTGCGTTCGATATTTCCCTGGGTTGCTCGGGTTATGTGTACGGCATCTACGCGCTCAAGGGCTTCATGGAAGCCGCGGGCCTGAAGAACGGCTTGCTGGTCACCGCCGACCCTTACTCCAAGATCGTCGACCCCGAAGACCGCAACACCACCATGCTCTTCGGCGACGCCGCCACGGCCACCTGGATGGGCGAAGACGCTCCATGGCAGCTGGGCAAGGCCAAGTTCGGCACCGACGGTTCCGGCGCGCCGTTCCTGAAAACCAGCAACGGCGTGTTCTTCATGAACGGCCGTCAGGTCTTCAACTTCGCACTGCTCAAGGTCCCGGCGCATTTGCATGAACTGCTGGAGGAGTCGGGTCTGCAATCGTCCGACATCGACGCGTTCTGCATCCACCAGGGCAGCGCCGCCATCGTCGACGCCGTAGCGCGCCGCTTTGAAGGCGAGCCAGAGAAGTTCCTGAAAGACATGCTCGAGACCGGCAACACCGTCTCATCAAGCATCCCGCTGCTGCTGGAAAAACACGTGATCGCTTCCAAGTGGAAGCGTATTGCGGTCAGTGGGTTTGGCGTGGGCTTGTCATGGGGCTCGGCGATCATCTATCGTCCTTGACCTGACGAGCGACCCTGAACGGCGACCTGATCATCAGGTCGCCGTTTTGCTTTTGGTGCCGATCACACTCCATGGATAGCGGTGATGAGCGAAATCTTTGAGCGCAACTGCGCTGTCCTTGAAAAACGCTGGCCCCAAGTGCTGCAGCGCCTGCTCGGCGAGGACGTCGAGTCAGTTGCCGTTGAGCTGGTGGAAGGTCGCACGCCAACCCTGAGCGTGTCCGGCATCCAGCTGACCAGTCGCCATGACCGGCTCAAGGAAGCACAGCTTCAGGCAGACAGCCTGCCTGCCAACGCCGCGCAAGTGCATGTCTACGGTACCGGCCTGGGCGACTTGCCCCGGGTGCTGTTGGCTTCAACGTCCCTTCAGCGGCTGCATGTTCATATTCTCAACGGCGCCTTGTTCGCTATCGTCCTCAATTTGCTTGAGCAGGAAGACTGGCTCTCCGACCCAAGGGTCACGCTTGGGTATGCCGGCGACGAGGCTGAAATCAGACTGCCGTTTTTCGCATTACCTGCCGAGCTGGTGCTGGCCGACGACTCCAGTGCGCGAATCAGGGATCGGTTGGTCAGCGAAGTGCATCTTGGTTTCAGCAATCTGGGGTTCGATCCCCAGGCCGAGGATAACCAGCGGCATCTTCAGCAGGGACTTGCGCTACTGCAAAGCGACACTGACGTGCGCGCACTGTTCGGCACTCAGGTCGGCCGGGAGGTGTTCATCATCGCCACCGGACCCAGCCTGCAGCAACACCTGCCACGGTTGCGCGCGACCCGGGATGCACCTGAGCGACCACTCTTGATCTGTGTCGACACTGCGCTCGTTCCCCTGCGCCAACACGGCATCGACCCTGATTTTGTGGTCAGCATCGATCATCACATCACCGCCCGACACCTGGTGCCCGAGAACACTGCACACATCACGCTGGTGTACCTACCCCGACTGGATGAAAAAGTCCTCAGTGCCTGGCAGGGTCCTCGGTATGTCGGTTACTCGAACAGCCCGATGTATGAGCAGATTCGCCAGCAAACACCCCGGGGAGTCTTGTTTGCTGGCGGCAGTGTGATTCATCCGGCGATCGATCTGGCGGTGCAGATGGGCGCTGCCCGCATCACCCTGTTCGGCGCCGACTTTGCCTTCCCTGGCGATAAAACTCACACGGGCTGGAAAGACGGCGACTTGGGGCCGGCAGCGAACATCTCTCGGCATTGGGTCATGGACGGGCGGGGCAACAAGGTGAAAACCCAACTCAACTTTCGCGGTTACCTGATCGCGCTTGAGCGCTACATCGCCCGGCATCCCGAGGTTAGTTTCTTCAACACGAGCCGCGACGGCGCACTGATTGTCGGCACCACCTTCGACCCGGACTGGACTGCGCCATGATTGCCTCTACCAGCATCATCACCGAGGCCCGCCGCTGCGCCGACCTTTTCCGACTGGGCCGCGACATCGAAGCCGGTCTCGTTATGGTCGAACTGATCGATACAGCCATGCCGCTCTTCGCCACGCGCCCAACCGCCGAGCAACATGCCTGCAGCCAAGTGCTCGGCGCAATCCTGGACTGTCAGGAACGGCAGGACTGGATTGGATTGGCGGATTGGCTGGAGGTTGAGTTTGTGAGGGTGTTGGAACATTAGTATTTAGCCAGTGACGCACTAATAAAAGAAACTTCCTACAGTGCGCGGTTACCAGCTTTAAATAACGGCTCAGGCGAATATTGCCTGGGCTTTTTTTATTGAAATTATTTAACAATTATGCAACTGCAACAATGGCGAGAAGTTACGCGATTTTTTATCCGACATCTG
Organism: Pseudomonas rosaeacicularis; assembly: GCF_057128745.1. Taxonomy (NCBI): domain Bacteria; kingdom Pseudomonadati; phylum Pseudomonadota; class Gammaproteobacteria; order Pseudomonadales; family Pseudomonadaceae; genus Pseudomonas; species Pseudomonas rosaeacicularis. The sequence continues at coordinate 27,167 of NZ_JBSKHT010000007.1, read as the reverse complement.
TCGTGATGGCGCAGCTTTGAAGTGTTGAGTACGGTTAAAGCCGGTTTGTGATTCGTCGATAACGAAGTTGTAGGTTTTCTGGGCGACATGGATGTCACCTGTTTCGGAAAACCAGCCGTTTCCAATACGAGGGATCTTAAAATGGCTTTAACCGTTAATACCAATATTGCTTCGTTGTCTGTTCAGCGGAATTTGAACAGATCTTCCGATTCGCTGAGCACATCCATGACGCGCTTGTCATCAGGGCTTCGAATCAATACTGCCAAGGACGATGCTGCGGGAATGCAGCTGGCAACACGCCTCACTACTCAGATTCGCGGGCTGACCGTCGCAACTCGGAATGCAGGCGCTGCAATTTCGATTATTCAAACGGCGGAAGGCGCACTGGATCAGTCTTTGAATAATTTACAGCGGATGCGTGATCTTGCTATGCAGGCAGCTAACGCCGATAAGGGGCCTAACGAACGTAACGCACTTAATGCAGAATTTCAAAAGCTCAATGCCGAAGTTACACGTCTCGCTAAAGGAACGACCTTTGGTGCAGAACTTAATCTTTTGGATGGTAGTGCGGGAGAAATGAGCTTTCAAATCGGCGCGAACGTAGGGGTGACCGAAAAAATAAGCCTGACGCTCGGTAAGGATTTCTCATCGAGCACGCTTCTCGCTGCAACAGAGGATCGGCCACTAGTCGCTGGGGATCTTACAACGTCGGGGCAGAAGCAAGTGACAAAGGGTGACTACACTCCCTTATCTATTGACGGATCTGGATTTAGAAACACTGTCAATACTGTGACGCAACCCATGAAAGATAACGTGGAAACAGCCACGACCGGTCTCGCAGCAGCTGAAGCAGCGTATGCAAATCTTTCCGCCCCGCCGACTGCCGCTGATGAGCAAACACTGGCAGATGCGAGGAAAAAGTTGACCGACGAGAGAAAGATTCTTTCCGACGCCGAAAAGTCAGATTCAACGCTAAACAGGGCCGCCCGAATCGAGAACATCGAGTACACCGTCAGGATTCTTGATAATGCGATTGGTGAAATCAACAGTGCGCGTGCAGACCTGGGTGCCAATCAGAACCGGATGATGAGTGCTATGGAAAACCTGCAAAACATGACAAAAAACGCCACCGCCTCCCGTGGGCAGATAGAAGACGTCGACTTCGCCGCCGAAACCGCCGAGCTGACCAAGCAGCAAACCCTGCAACAGGCCTCAACTGCTGTCCTGGCGCAGGCCAATCAGTTGCCGGCGGCGGTGCTCAAGCTGTTGCAATAACGCTTCATCGCTCTTTAACAACTTCATCCGTTTCTTCGCTGCATGATGAATCCCAGACATCCTCACCGGGGTGTCTGGTTTAAAACTCTTTGTTCGACAGGGGGTTAGCGTCGTGATTAAAGCTTGAAGGGATTGCGCCGAAACCATAGGTATCCCCCGTCAAAAGCAGGGGTGGCGCTCTGGTGGCAAATAAATTTGAAATTGCCCTCAAGCTCCTTGCAGATACGACGATAACTATTACGAAGGTTCTCTAGGCCAACCCGGCAGTTGCCAGGGCCGGAAAGCCGCAGTACCCAAATCATTGAGGAATTCATCATGTCTTTAGGCGTAAACACCAACGTTGCTTCCCTGTCTGTTCAGAAGAACCTGGGCAAAGCTAGCGACGCTCTGGCAACTTCGATGCAGCGCCTGTCTTCCGGCCTGAAAATCAACAGCGCTAAAGATGACGCCGCTGGTCTGCAGATCGCAACTCGCGAAACCGCTCAAATCCGTGGTCAAACAGTAGCAATCAAGAACGCCAACGATGGTATCTCGATGGCTCAGACTGCTGAAGGCGCTCTGCAAGAATCTACCAACATTCTGCAACGTATGCGTGAACTGGCTGTTCAGTCGCGAAACGACACTAACGGTTCTGCTGACCGTGTGGCTCTGAACGCTGAATTCGCTCAGATGTCCGACGAACTTACCCGTATCTCGGCGTCGACCAACCTGAACGGCAAAAATCTGCTGGACGGTTCGGCCGGAACCATGCAACTGCAAGTAGGTTCGGACACTGGTTCAGCTAACCGTATCAATCTGGTACTGAGCAGCAAATTTGACGCAGCTTCTCTGTCGGTCGCCAGCGGCTCGGTTGCTATCTCAGGCACAAGCGCTACCGCTTCGGGCAACATCGACAACGCAATCACTGCAATTGACGCTGCTCTCGCAGCTATCAACAGCACCCGTGCAAACCTGGGTGCTTCGCAAAACCGTCTGACCAGTACTATCTCCAACCTGCAAAACGTCAACGAAAACGCCACCGCTGCACTGGGTCGTATTCAAGACACCGACTTCGCAGCTGAGACCGCTAACCTGACCAAGCAGCAAACTCTGCAACAAGCTTCCACCGCTGTTCTGGCACAGGCCAACCAACTGCCATCCTCTGTACTGAAACTGCTTCAGTAATAACGGATAAAGGTTTTGGCGGGGGCGCGTGCTTGGCATGCTCCTCCGCTTTTTTACTTTGTAGAGGTCAACAGACATGGATATGAGCGTAAAGCTGAGCTTGTCTTACCCTGTGGTGCAACCTGCTTCTGCTGGCGTTGATACCCTGGCTGCGGTGCCTCCCGTCGTTCGAGCACCCACCGAACCTAAGTCGGCGGACTCGAATGCCAACGCAGGTAAAAACTCGGAATCCGAAAACTCGGACGCCTTGAAAACCGCGGTCCAGGAAATCCAGAAGTTTGTACAGTCAGCGCGGCGCAACCTGGAGTTTTCGATCGACGAAGCTTCCGGCAAAGTTGTGGTCAAGGTCATCGCCAGTGAAACGGGTGAAGTAGTTCGGCAGTTACCTTCGGCCGAAGCCCTGAAAATTGCAGACAGTCTGCATAACGCACACAGTCTGTTGTTCAACGCAAAAGTTTAATGGCATGAATTATGTACGCCGCTCTTTTGAGCACTGATGTAGTCAAAAGATTGACACTACTGAAAGGAGATTCAGATGGCTAGTCCAATTACTCCCTCAACCGGTCTGGGTTCCGGTCTCGCGATTGGCGACATCGTAAGTGCCCTTGTGACCGCAGACACCTTGGCTAAGACGACCCAGATCAGCACGCAGACCAAACTTGTTACGACCAGGCTATCGGGCATCGGCACGCTGCAAAGCGCGATGGATGCCTTCCAGGCTTCAATGAAAAAGCTTGGAGATACAACCTCTCCTGCGTTTGCAGGGTATGCGGCGACGTCTTCTAAACCTGATGCCATGACCGTCACTTCCGACAACTCGGCGGTGCCGGGCACCTACAACATTGCGGTGACAAACATCGCCACCAGCTCGAAGGTTGCTTCCGCAGCGTTCAAGGACGGTGCCACTAGTGCCATTCTGAGTGGTGACTTTTCCATCACTCAAAATGATATTACGACCAAGTTCGTTGTCCCCGAAGGTTCCACCCTTCAGTCACTTGCCAAGCAGATCAACGCGCAAAGCACGACCACCAATATCAGTGCCAACATCATTACTGACAGCAACGGCTCACGCTTGGTGTTGGGCTCTACGGCCACGGGTGCAGGCACTGAAATCACTGCCAGCGGTATCACCGGGCTGACGATCGGTGGCGGCAAGCTCGATACCACTGATTCGACGAGCTCTGGTTATCTGGGCGCGATTCCGAAGGACGCCGTGTTCAGCATTGATGGTATGCAGATCACAAGCCCGACCAATTCGGTAAAGGGAGCACTGGGCGGCGTCTCCATGACGTTGTTGGCCGATAATTCCACGTCGACGATCACCGTTGCGACGAATAAAGATGGCTTGAAGACCTCACTGCAAGCTTTCGTCGATTCCTACAATGCGGTAGTCAAGGCCATTGCGACGGTAACCAAAGCCACCGTCAGTGAGACGCCGGACCCTACGACAGGTGCAACCGTTACGCCTGCGGCATTGACCGGCGACTCGATGCCGCGCTCGATTCTGTCTGCGATGCGCAAAGAACTGGTGACTTCGGGGCCAGGCACAGAGCTGTCGGTGCTGTCGCAGTTGGGCATTACTACCGGGCAGACGGACGGTACGTTGACGCTGGATTCGACCAAGTTTGACAAGGCCATGAGCACTGGCAATCTGGGGGGCGAGGTGCAGCAGCTGTTCAGCGGCACCGACAGCACCAACGGTCTGCTGTCGCGTATGACTGCAGCACTTACTCCGTACACTGAGACCGGCGGCATTCTGGATACGCGGACAACGAGTCTGAACAAGCAGAGCAATGATCTGCAAAATCAGAAGACAGCCCTGGATTTGCGGACGACCACCCTGACCGCTACGTTAACCGCCAAGTACAACGCGATGGACTTGTTGGTTGGGCAATTGAAGGCTTCGGCGAGTAGTATTACGTCGTTCTTCGATACGCTCAATGCGCAGCAATCCAGCTGATTTTTGGCTGTGAAACCAAAGACCCGGCCGCTGCCGGGTTTTTGGCATGTGGACTAAAGTTTGTCGGTACGGCGTCGATAACAAAGTTATACGAATTTTAAGTTGTGTGAGGAAAGAACATGAACCGGATGGCAGCCCTTCGGCAGTATCAGAAGGTCAATTCCCACGCCCAGACATCCGAGGCCACGCCTCATCGGCTGGTGCAGATGTTGATGGAAACCGGCCTTGCCCGGATCGCTCAGGCCAAAGGTGCAATCGACCGCAAGGACATCCCCGCCAAGGGCATGCTGATCGGCAAGGCGATTGAGATCATCGGTGGTCTGCGTGAAGGCCTGGATATGGAAAAACAAGCCAAGGCCCTGGCCTCGGTCGACAATCTTTATCTGTACATGAGCCAACGTCTGGCGCAAGCCAATATCAAATCCGACCCGGTCATTCTCGATGAGGTCAGCGGCCTGCTCCTCACCGTCAAAGAAGGCTGGGACGCAATCGCGCCGTAATGCCAACCTGCGTCACCAGGAGAACACCATGACTGCCGCACTCCAGCGAATCGAACAAACCCGTGAAGCGTTAAGCAATGCCTTGGCTGAACGAGATTGGGAGGCGATTGGCAAGCTTGATCTGGCCTGCCGCGCCTGTGTCGATGAGGTCATCAGCGAGCCCGTAGAGCACCGACCCGCGCTGCGCAGCAATCTGGAAGAACTTCTTGGCGTGTACAAGCAATTGATAGATATTGCGACAGGAGAGCGTCAAGCAATTGCCGATGAAATGTCTCAGATGCAGCGAGCGAAAAACGCTGCAAAGGTTTACCATCTGTTCGGTTGACGCTGGGTTGAACGAAAAAGATTGTGCGCCATAAATTTGACTGTGTACGGTTTTTTGACTTAACTAGTGATGTTCACTAATTTCTGGGTTTCTGTAGAGCCATCTGGCCATAGAATGCCAAGCTTGCCCGCGTGATGGGCATCGAGTTGACTAGGGAAGTTGCTATTGCATGTGGCGTGAAATCAAAATTCTGCTAATCGATGACGATAGCCAGCGCCGCCGTGACATGGCGGTCATTCTGAACTTTCTCGGTGATGAGAACCTGTCCTGCTCCAGCACTGACTGGCAACAGGTGGTCGGCTCCCTGACATCGACTCGGGAAGTCCTCTGCGTCATGGTCGGCACGGTCGCCGGGCCTGGAAGTCTGCAGGGCTTGCTCAAGACCATCGCCGCCTGGGACGAGTTTCTTCCGGTGTTGCTCATGGGCGAACACTCGTCCGCCGAGCTGTCCGACGACCTGCGCCGACGTGTGCTGTCTACCGTCGAGATGCCGCCCAGCTACAGCAAACTCCTTGATTCGCTGCACCGCGCTCAGGTCTATCGTGAAATGTACGATCAGGCCCGCGAGCGGGGTCGCCAGCGTGAACCCAATCTTTTCCGCAGCCTCGTAGGCACCAGCCGCGCCATCCAGCACGTTCGCCAGATGATGCAGCAAGTGGCCGACACCGACGCCAGTGTGTTGATCCTCGGCGAGTCGGGCACAGGCAAGGAAGTGGTCGCGCGTAATCTGCATTACCACTCTAAGCGTCGCGACGGGCCATTTGTGCCGGTCAACTGCGGCGCCATCCCGGCCGAGCTCCTCGAAAGCGAGTTGTTCGGACACGAGAAGGGCGCGTTCACTGGCGCAATCACCAGCCGTGCCGGCCGCTTCGAGCTGGCCAACGGCGGTACGTTGTTCCTTGATGAAATCGGTGACATGCCGCTGCCGATGCAGGTCAAGCTGTTGCGCGTGTTGCAGGAGCGCACGTTTGAACGCGTGGGTAGCAACAAGACCCAAAGCGTTGACGTTCGCATCATCGCCGCGACCCACAAGAATCTCGAAGAGATGATCGTCACGGGCACCTTCCGTGAAGACCTTTATTACCGCCTCAACGTGTTCCCGATCGAAATGGCGCCGCTGCGTGAGCGCGTCGAGGACATCCCGTTGCTGATGAACGAACTCATCTCACGGATGGAACACGAAAAGCGCGGCTCGATCCGTTTTAACTCGGCGTCGATCATGTCCCTGTGCCGCCACGCCTGGCCTGGCAACGTGCGCGAGCTGGCAAATCTCGTCGAGCGCATGGCGATCATGCACCCGTATGGCGTGATCGGCGTGATTGAGCTGCCGAAGAAGTTTCGTTACGTTGATGACGAAGACGAGCAACTGGTCGACAGCCTGCGCACCGATCTTGAAGAGCGCGTGGCGATCAACGGCCACACGCCGAACTTCGCCTCCACCGCCATGCTGCCGCCTGAAGGCCTGGACCTCAAAGACTACCTGGGTGGTCTTGAACAGGGCTTGATTCAGCAGGCGCTCGATGACGCCAATGGCATCGTGGCCCGGGCCGCTGAACGTCTGCGCATTCGCCGCACCACGCTGGTTGAGAAGATGCGCAAGTACGGGATGAGTCGCCGCGAAGGCGAGGATCAGCTCGACGACTGACATCAGTTTGACGCGTCAAAAATAAGCCTCTGAATTTTCAGGGGTTTTTTTTCGGCACGAGGATTGCTATGTCTCTTGCAACCTACCGTTTCACTGACGGTCCGTCACGCGAGAGATGATTTATGCCTCAGGCCGCCCAGAAGTCTTCCCAGCCCGCTTCCACCCCCGGCTCGGAAATTGGTTTAGCAGTGCAGCCGTCCCTTGAGCTGGAGAGTCGCCAGGGCCTTGAACAAGCGTTTTCGCTGTTCAACCAAATGTCGACCCAGCTCAACGATTCCTACAGTTTGCTTGAAGCGCGGGTCACCGAGCTCAAAGGCGAGCTCGCGGTGGTCAGTGCCCAGCGCATGCAGGAACTGGCGGAAAAAGAGCGCCTGGCCAATCGTCTGCAGCACCTGCTTGAGGTATTGCCCGGTGGCGTGATCGTGATCGACGGCACGGGGATGGTCCGCGAAGCCAACCCGGCGGCGTTCGATCTGCTGGGCCAGCCGCTGATTGGCATGCTTTGGCGGCAGGTGATTACTCGCTGTTTCGCTCCTCGTGAAGACGACGGCCACGAAGTGTCGCTCAAGGATGGCCGTCGCTTGTCCATCTCGACGCGCTCGCTGGGTGCCGAGCCCGGTCAGTTGCTGCTGCTCAATGATTTGACCGAAACCCGCCAGTTACAGGGTCAATTGGCACGCCACGAGCGTCTGTCTTCGCTGGGCCGCATGGTGGCCTCGTTGGCCCATCAGATCCGCACGCCGTTGTCTGCCGCGATGATTTACGCCAGTCATCTGGCTGAACAAGTGCTTCCCGCTGAAACCCAGCAGCGCTTTGCCGGACGCTTGAAAGAGCGTCTGCACGAGCTGGAGCATCAGGTGCGCGACATGCTGGTATTCGCCCGTGGTGAATTGCCGCTGAACGACCGCGTGACGCCTGCCGCTCTGTTTGAAGCACTGGAAACGGCCGCGCAGACCCACGTGCAGGACGTGACCGTGCGCTGGCAATGTGACCCCGCCGATGGCGAATTGCTGTGCAACCGCGACACGCTGGTGGGCGCGATGCTCAATTTGATCGAAAACGCCGTACAGGCCAGCCCGACAAACTCTCGCATCAAGGTGCATGCCTACAGCCGTGGCGACACCCTGCGCCTGTGCATCAGTGATAACGGCAGCGGCATTGACGCTCAAGCGCTGGCGCGCATCGGCGAGCCGTTCTTCACCACCAAAACCACCGGCACCGGTCTGGGGCTGGCGGTAGTGATGGCGGTGACGCGCGCGCATCAGGGGCAGGTGAAATACCTGTCGCGGCCAGGTCGTGGCACCTGCGCTGTGGTATCGCTACCGCTGATTCCTGCGACGCGAGCTGCGAGTTTTTCGTCATGACGCTCAAGGTGCTGCTGGTCGAGGATGACCCATCCCTGCGTGAAGCGCTCGGTGAAACCCTGCTGTTGGCCGGGTATGAATACCAGGCCGTCGGCTCGGCCGAAGACGCACTGATCGCGGCGAGAAAGCACTCCTTCAGTCTGGTGGTCAGCGACGTCAACATGCCAGGCATGGACGGGCACCAATTATTGAGTCAGTTACGCAGTCGATACCCGCAATTGCCGGTGCTGCTGATGACCGCTCACGGCGCCGTCGAGCGAGCCGTGGATGCGATGCGCCAGGGCGCGGCGGATTATCTGGTCAAACCGTTTGAGCCCAAGGCGTTGCTGGCGCTGGTGGCGCGTCACGCGCTGGGCCGACTGGGCCCGGCAGATGGCGAAGGACCGATTGCGGTCGAGCCTGCCAGCGTTCAGTTGCTGAGCCTGGCGAGCCGCGTGGCCAAGAGTGATTCCACGGTGTTGATTTCCGGCGAGTCGGGCACCGGCAAAGAAGTGCTGGCGCGGTTCATCCATCAGCAGTCTCCCCGTGCCGACAAGCCGTTCATCGCGATCAATTGCGCGGCGATTCCGGACAACATGCTCGAAGCCACCTTGTTCGGCCATGAAAAGGGCTCGTTCACCGGCGCCATCGCGGCGCAGGCGGGCAAGTTCGAGCAGGCGGACGGCGGCACTATTTTGCTCGATGAGATTTCCGAAATGCCCATGGGCTTGCAGGCCAAGCTGCTGCGGGTGTTGCAGGAGCGTGAAGTGGAGCGGGTCGGGGCGCGTAAACCTATCGCTCTGGATATACGCGTGCTGGCAACCACCAATCGCGATCTGGCGGGCGAGGTGGCAGCGGGGCGCTTTCGTGAAGATTTGTTTTATCGGCTCTCGGTGTTTCCGCTGGCGTGGCAGTCCCTGCGTCAGCGTCCCGCCGACATTCTGCCGTTGGCCGAGCGCTTGATGGCCAGGCACGTCAATAAAATGAAGCACGCGCCGGTTCGTTTTTCGGCTCAGGCGCAGGCGTGTCTTGTGGGTTATGCCTGGCCGGGCAATGTGCGTGAGCTGGACAACGCCATTCAGCGTGCGTTGATCCTGCAGCAGGGCGGCGTGATTCAGGCCGAGGATTTTTGCCTGGCTGGCCCGATTACCTTCGCGCCGGTGGTCAATGCAGTGGCGCCTCAACCGTTGACGTCATCAGCCTTCAGCGCCAGCGATACGGCGCCACTGGAAGCGGGAGCCGGGGAGGCGGGCGCGCTGGGTGAAGACCTGCGCCGGCGCGAGTTCCAGATGATCATCGATACGCTGCGTGCCGAGCGCGGCCGCCGCAAAGAAGCCGCCGAACGGCTGGGTATCAGCCCGCGTACATTGCGCTACAAGCTGGCGCAGATGCGTGATGCGGGGATGGATGTCGAAGGGTATTTGTTCGCCAGTTAATCTCCCGCCGCTCAGACCTCTCTTCGGCTATCTGACGTGAGAGCGGACCCGTCCGCGAAGACTGATGTTCAGCCGCTGAAGGTGCGCTGGATGTACCGACCCCTTCGCGGACAGGTCCGCTCCCACGGGGTTTGCGTCAACTCCCACTTGCGCCGCGTCATCTATTTAACGTGGGAGCGGACCCGTCCGCGAAGACTGATGTTCAGCCGCTGAAGGTGCGCTGGATGTACCGACCCCTTCGCGGACAGGTCCGCTCCCACGGGGTTTGCGTCAACCTTCAAACATCCGCTTTTGTACCGTTCCCAATACTTTCCTGTAGATGTGTCGATGTGCCACTACTGGGCTGGCACCCTTGTTGCTATGACATGGATAACCGCTGAATCAGTGTCAAAAATTTGCGGGTCCTTTGAGAGAGATGTCCATGAGCCAAGGTGTCGAATTTAATCGCTTGATGTTGGACATGCGTTCCATGCAGATGGACGCGATGGCCATGCCCAAGGTTGCGCAAGCGCCGGAAGTCGGCGCGAGCACAAGCAGCTTTGCCGACATGCTGGGCATGGCCGTGAACAAGGTCAACGATACCCAACAAGCCTCAAACCAACTGTCGAGCGCATTTGAGATGGGCAAGAGCGGCGTGGATCTCACCGACGTGATGATCTCCTCGCAAAAAGCCAGCGTCTCGTTCCAGGCGCTGACACAGGTACGCAACAAGCTGGTTCAGGCGTACCAAGACATCATGCAAATGCCGGTTTGAGGACAATTTAAGTCATGGCTGAAGCCGCCGTCGATAACGTGCCTGCAAAAGCGGGCGCGACAGGAACCAAGCCTCCGGTGTTCGGGTTGGCCTTCCTGCAAAATCTTTCCGAGATGACCATGCTGCGTCAGGTCGGCCTCATGGTCGGTCTGGCTGCGAGCGTGGCGATTGGTTTTGCCGTGGTGCTTTGGTCGCAACAACCCGATTACCGGCCTCTTTACGGCAGCCTGTCGGGGATGGACACCAAGCAGATCATGGACACGTTGGCCCAAGCCGACATTCCGTACACCGTCGAGCCAAACTCCGGTGCACTGCTGGTTAAGGCCGATGATTTGTCGCGAGCGCGCATCAAACTGGCCGGTGCCGGAATCGCGCAGAATGACGGCAACGTCGGTTTTGAAATCCTCGATAAGGACCAAGGCCTGGGTACCAGCCAGTTCATGGAAGCCACGCGTTATCGCCGTGGTCTGGAAGGCGAACTGGCGCGCACCATTTCCAGCTTGAACAACGTCAAGGGCGCTCGCGTTCATTTGGCGATTCCGAAAAGCTCGGTGTTCGTACGTGACGAACGCAAGCCAAGCGCTTCGATTCTGGTTGAGCTGTACGCCGGCCGTACCCTTGAGCCGAGCCAGGTGCTGGCGATCGTCAATCTGGTGGCGACCAGCGTTCCTGAACTGAGCAAATCGCAGATCACCGTCGTCGACCAGAAGGGCACCCTGCTGTCGGACATGGGCGAGAACTCTGAGCTGAGCATGGCCGGCAAGCAGTTCGATTACACCCGCCGCATGGAAGGCATGTTGACTCAGCGCGTGCAGAACATCCTGCAGCCAGTGCTCGGCAACGACCGCTATAAAGCCGAAGTTTCGGCGGACGTGGATTTCAGTGCGGTGGAGTCCACCGCAGAAAGCTTCAACCCTGACCAGCCTGCACTGCGCAGCGAGCAATCGGTCAACGAACAACGCACCAGCAGCAGCGGTTCTTCGGGCGTACCCGGCGCACTGAGCAACCAGCCGCCAGGTCCGGCCACCGCACCGCAAAACGCAACAGCCGCTGCCGGTGGCGCAGGCGCGATCGCTCCAGGCCAACCTTTGCTGGACGCCAACGGCCAGCAGATCATGGACCCGGCCACCGGTCAGCCGATGCTTGCGCCATACCCGGCCGACAAGCGCGTGCAGTCCACCAAGAACTTCGAGCTCGATCGCTCCATCAGCCACACCAAGCAGCAGCAGGGCCGGATCAATCGTCTGTCGGTTGCCGTGGTGGTGGACGATCAGGTCAAACTCAACCCGGCCAACGGCGAAACCACTACCGTGCCATGGACCACCGATCAACTGGCGCGCTTCACCCGCCTGGTGCAGGACGCCGTCGGTTTCGATGCCAGCCGTGGCGACAGTGTCAGCGTGATCAACGTGCCGTTCTCCACCGAGCGCGGCGAAGTGATCCCGGACATCGCGTTCTACTCGCAGCCGTGGTTCTGGGACATCGTCAAACAAGCCATGGGCGTGCTCTTCATTCTGGTGCTGGTGTTCGGCGTGCTGCGTCCGGTGCTCAACAACATCACCAATCCGAAAAGCAAGCTGGCCGACGGCCGAGACGTTGAGCTGGGCGGGATGGTTGGCCTGGATGGCGAGCTGGCCAACGACCGCGTGAGTCTGGGTGGCCCGCAAAGCATTCTGCTGCCTAGCCCGAGCGAGGGTTATGACGCGCAATTGAACGCAATCAAAAGTCTGGTGGCAGAAGACCCGGGCCGTGTGGCTCAGGTCGTAAAAGAGTGGATCAACGCTGATGAGTGAGAATCGTATGGCTGCGGTCAAGCTGTCCCGGGTCGATAAGGCTGCGATTTTGCTGCTCACCCTCGGTGAAACGGACGCAGCCCAAGTGCTGCGGCACATGGGCCCTAAAGAGGTTCAGCGGGTTGGCGTGGCGATGGCGCAGATGCGCAACGTGCACCGCGAACAGGTTGAGCAGGTGATGAGCGAGTTCGTCGAGGTCGTGGGCGACCAGACCAACGTCGGCGTGGGCTCTGACACCTACATCCGCAAGATGCTGACTCAGGCCTTGGGCGAAGACAAAGCCAATGGCCTGATCGACCGCATTCTGCTGGGCGGCAACACCAGCGGCCTGGACAGCCTGAAATGGATGGAGCCGCGCGCCGTGGCTGACGTCATCCGTTTCGAGCACCCACAGATTCAAGCGATCGTGGTGGCTTATCTGGATGCCGACCAGGCCGGTGAAGTGCTCGGTCATTTCGATCACAAAGTGCGCCTGGACATCATCCTGCGCGTCTCGTCGTTGAACACCGTGCAACCGGCAGCGCTGAAAGAGCTCAACCAGATCCTCGAGAAGCAGTTCTCGGGCAACGCCAATACTTCGCGTACCAACCTTGGCGGTATCAAGCGCGCGGCCGACATCATGAACTTCCTCGACAGCTCCATGGAAGGCCAGCTCATGGACTCGATCCGCGAAGTGGACGAAGATCTGTCCACGCAGATCGAAGACCTCATGTTCGTATTCAACAACCTGTCCGATGTCGATGATCGGGGCATCCAGGCGTTGCTGCGCGAAGTGTCCTCGGACGTGCTGGTGCTTGCGCTCAAGGGTTCGGACGAGGCAATCAAGGAAAAGATTTTCAAAAACATGTCCAAGCGTGCCGCCGAATTGCTGCGCGACGATCTGGAGGCCAAAGGTCCGGTTCGCGTCAGCGATGTGGAAACCGCCCAGAAAGAAATCCTCACCATCGCGCGCCGTATGGCCGAAGCCGGGGAAATCGTTCTCGGCGGCAAGGGTGGCGAGGAAATGATCTAAAGATTGAAGGTGCCGTAGATGTTCAGCTCCGATAAAGAAGCACCCAGTGAGCTCATCCGCGCCAAGGATGTGAGCGGTCTCGATGTCTGGTCCTTGCCCAGTTTCGATCCCCACGTGGAAACCCCCGAGCCTGAGCCGGTGGTTGAACCCGAACCGATCGAAAGCGAAGAAGTGCCGCTCGAAGAAGTCCAGCCGTTGACGCTCGAGGAATTGGAAAGCATCCGTCAGGACGCCTACAACGAAGGTTTTGCCATCGGCGAGAAAGACGGTTTCCACGGCGCGCAACTCAAGGTGCGCCAGGAAGCCGAGGTTGCGCTGGCCGCCAAGCTGAGCAGTCTGGAACAGCTCATGACTCATTTGCTTGAGCCCATTGCCGAGCAGGACGCGACGATCGAGAAAGCGATGATCGAGCTGGTGGAGCACGTTGCTCGCCAAGTGATTCAGCGCGAGCTGGCGACCGATTCCAGTCAGATCGGCAGTGTGTTGCGCGACGCCCTGAAGCTGTTGCCGATGGGCGCCAATAACGTGCGCATTCTGCTTAATCCCAAGGATTTCGAGCAGATCAAAACCCTGCGTGAGCGCCATGAAGAAACCTGGCGCATTCTCGAAGACGACACGCTGTTGCCCGGTGGTTGCCGGGTTGAGAGCGAGCACAGCCGGATCGACGCGACAGTCGAGAGTCGCATCAGCCTGGCCATCGGTAAAATGTTCGATCAACTGCATGAGCAGGCGTTGCACCCCGCACCCCCGGACGTCACGGTGGAACTGGAAGCGGCGATTCAAAGCGCGGAAAAAACCATGTACCCGCTCGGTGCCTCAGATGCGTCTTGAGCGCACCAGCTTCGCCAAGCGCCTGAGCACTTACGCCGAAGCCATTTCCCTGCCGCTGCAAGCGACTGTCGAAGGTCGGCTGCTGCGCATGGTCGGCCTGACCCTCGAAGCCGAGGGGCTGCGCGCTGCCATGGGCAGCCGCTGCGTGGTGATCAACGACGACAGCCACCAGCCGGTGGAAGTCGAAGCCGAAGTCATGGGCTTTTCCGGCAGTAAAGTATTTTTGATGCCGGTGGGCAGCGTGGCCGGGATTGCGCCGGGCGCGCGCGTTGTGCCGTTGCCCGACACCGGCCGGCTGCCCATGGGCATGACCATGCTCGGACGGGTGCTCGATGGCGCCGGTCGTCCGCTGGACGGCAAAGGCGGTATGAAAGCCGAAGACTGGGTGCCGCTGGACGGTCCCACGATAAACCCACTCAAACGTAACCCCATCAGCCAACCGCTCGACGTCGGTATTCGTTCCATCAACGGCCTGTTGACGGTCGGGCGCGGTCAGCGTCTGGGTTTGTTCGCCGGTACAGGGGTGGGCAAGAGCGTGCTGCTGGGGATGATGACGCGCTTCACCGAGGCCGACATCATCGTCGTGGGGCTGATTGGCGAGCGGGGTCGTGAGGTCAAGGAATTCATCGAGCACAGTCTCGGCGAAGAAGGCCTCAAGCGCTCTGTGGTCGTGGCCTCGCCTGCGGATGACGCGCCGTTGATGCGTCTGCGCGCGGCCATGTACTGCACGCGGATCGCCGAATATTTTCGCGACAAGGGCAAGAACGTCCTGTTGCTGATGGACTCACTCACACGTTTCGCCCAGGCCCAGCGGGAAATCGCCCTGGCCATCGGCGAACCGCCAGCGACCAAGGGTTATCCCCCGTCAGTGTTCGCCAAGCTGCCCAAGCTTGTTGAGCGCGCCGGTAATGCCGAGGCGGGCGGTGGTTCGATCACCGCGTTCTATACCGTTTTGTCCGAAGGCGATGATCAACAGGACCCGATTGCCGACTCCGCGCGAGGGGTGCTCGACGGTCACATCGTATTGTCCCGGCGTCTGGCAGAAGAGGGCCATTACCCGGCCATCGACATCGAAGCTTCCATCAGCCGGGTCATGCCGTCGGTGGTTGACCCGATGCATATGGGCCAGGCGCAGCAATTCAAACAGCTGTGGTCGCGGTATCAGCAGGCGCGGGATTTGATCAGCGTGGGTGCCTATGTAGCGGGCGGTGATCGTGAGACCGACATGGCGATTGCCCTGCAACCGCAACTGGTGAAATACCTGCGTCAGGGCCTCAACGAGAACCAGAGCATGCAGACCAGCGGCGAGCAGTTGGCCGGTATTTTCAATCCAGCGGCGAGTGGCTGATAACCCATGGCGCAGAGTCGCGCAGCGCGTCTGACACCCGTGGTCGATATGGCCGAGAGCGCTGAGCGTGCGGCGGCTCAGCGTCTGGGGCATTTTCAGGGTCAGGTGCGGCTGGCGGAAGCCAAGCTTGGCGAGCTGGAAAAATTTCGCCTCGATTATCAGCAGCAGTGGATTGATAAAGGCGCCCATGGCGTTTCCGGCCAGTGGCTAATGAACTACCAGCGCTTTCTCAATCAGCTGGAAACGGCGGTCAGTCAGCAGCGACAGAGCCTGACCTGGCATCAGCAGAATCTGGAAAAGGCCCGCGGCGTCTGGCAAAAGGCCTACGCCCGGGTCGAGGGCTTGCGCAAACTGGTGCAACGCTACATCGATGAAGCCCGCGCACTGGAAGACAAGCGCGAGCAAAAGCTGCTGGACGAACTGTCACAGCGTCTGCCGCGCAATGAGCAGTATTGACCTCCGGCCCGTGGGAGCGGACCTGTCCGCGAAAGCGATGTACCTGCCGATGAAAATGGGTGGAATCTACCGGCTCCTTCGCGGACAGGTCCGCTCCCACAGGGTTAATGCCGGATCCAGAACTTAAGCTGAACAAAGGCCCCCACGGACTTAGTGCCAGACCCAGAACTTGAGCTGAATCACAGTCCCCCACGGACTTAGTGCCAGACCCAGAACTTGAGCTGAATCACAGTCTCTCGTGGGAGCGGACCTGTCCGCGAAGGCTGATTGTCAGGCGACAGATTATTAATTGACTGTACGGGCCTCTTCGCGGACAGGTCCGCTCCCACAGGGTTAATGCCAGATCCAGAGCTTAAGCTGAACAAAGGCCCCCACGGACTTAGTGCCAGACCCAGAACTTGCGCTGAACAAAGGCCCCCACAGGGTCAGTGCCAGATCTAGGACTTAAGCTGAAACAGAGGCTCCCACAGGTTTTGAGTGAGTGTCACCAAAGCTTCTATTGCCGCGCATTCAAACCCCTGCTACACCTGTAAGCGTCTGACGCTGACTCATCTAAAAGGATTCGCTTTATGTCAGTAACCGCCGAACGCTCCGAAGACGGGCAGCAATTGACCATCAAGATTCGGGGGCGCTTCGATTTTGCTGCGCATCAGGGTTTTCGCAGTGCCTACGAAGAATCCACAGGCATCAGCCGTTTCATCGTCGATCTTCAGGGCGCCAGTTATCTGGACAGCTCAGCGCTAGGCATGCTGCTGCTATTGCGCGATCACGCCGGTGGCGAACGCGCCGATGTACGCCTGATCAACTGCAACGATGACGTCCTCAAAATTCTCGCCATTTCCAACTTCAACAAACTGTTCAACATAGGCTGATCGGTGAATCCTGCTCCCGAGCGGCTGTGCATTCTCATTGCCGATGACAACGCCGCCGACCGTTTGCTGCTTTCGGCCATTGTTAGCCGTCAGGGGCACACGGTACTCAGCGCCAGCAACGGCGCCGAAGCGGTCGAGTTGTTTGAGGCGCAGCGTCCGCAACTGGTCTTGATGGACGCCATGATGCCGGTCATGGACGGCTTCGAAGCGGCGCGCCAGATCAAGCAAATGGCTGGCGAGTCACTGGTGCCGATCATCTTTCTGACCTCGCTCACCGAAGGCGAGGCGTTGGCCCGATGCCTGGACGCCGGCGGCGACGATTTCATCGCCAAGCCCTACAACCAGGTGGTGCTTGCAGCCAAGATCAATGCCATGAATCGCCTGCGGCTGCTGCAGGAAACCGTGCTGCGCCAGCGTGACCTGATCGCCCGGCATCATGAATATCTGCTCAACGAACAGCGTGTGGCCAAGGCCGTGTTTGACCAGGTGGCGCATTCCGGCTGCCTGTCCGCTCCCAATATTCGCTATCTGCAATCGCCGTACGCGTTGTTCAACGGCGACTTGTTACTTGCGGCCTGGACGCCCACCGGCAACATGCATGTGCTGCTGGGAGATTTCACCGGTCACGGCCTGCCGGCTGCGGTGGGCGCGATGCCGCTGGCAGAAGTCTTTTACGGCATGACCGCCAAGGGCTATGGCTTGCCGGAAACCCTGCGCGAGATGAACGCCAAGCTCAAACGCATCCTGCCCATTGATATGTTCTGCTGCGCCGCGTTGCTCAGCGTCAATTTCAACCAGCAGTTGGTGGAAGTGTGGAACGGCGGCCTGCCCGACGGCTATCTGTTGCATGGCGATGGGCGAGCGCATACGCCGCTGGTGTCTGACCACTTGCCACTGGGTGTGTTGAGTGCGGCGAGTTTCGATGACATCACCACGGTCCATCCCTTCGCCCATGGCGACCGGATTTTCCTGTTGTCTGATGGCGTGGTCGACAGCAGCGATAATGACGGGCAGTTGTTTGGCATGGAGCGCTTGCAGCAGGTGTTCGTTGCCAATCGTCAGCCCGAGCGGCTTATTGAAGAAGTGCAGTGGGCCGTCACGCGTTTTCGTGGCAAGGCCCGCGACGATGTCAGCATGGTTGAGGTGGCGTTCATCGAGCCCGAATTGATCGGGCCTCAAGCAGTGATTTATTCGGACAGCGGCGCATCGAGCCCGCTGGACTGGTCGGCGAGCTTCGAATTTCGTGCCTCCACGCTCAAACGCTTCTACCCGCTGCCTTACGTGTTGCAGTTGCTGCAGGAAGTCCATGGGCTGCGCATGCAAAGCAGTGCGCTCTATATCGTGTTGTCCGAGCTGTACAGCAATGCGCTGGAACACGGCGTGCTGGGGCTCGATTCGTCGCTCAAGCGTGATGCCGAAGGTTTTGCGCTGTATTACCGGCAACGGGGGGAGCGGCTCGATAAGCTGGAGTCCGGTTTCATCCGCTTGCATTTGCAGGTGGTGCCGCAAGGCAGTGGCGGGCGCCTGACCGTTCGGGTCGAAGACAGCGGCGCAGGATTTGACCCCGAACACGTGCTGTCCCGGCCGCCTGCGGTGGACGAATTGTCCGGTCGCGGCTTATCGCTGGTGCAGCGCCTGAGCAACCAATGCAGGTGGTCGTCGGACGGGCGTACCGCGTGTGTGGAGTTTGCCTGGGAGGGTCTGGCATAATCCTGCGATTCTTGATCAAGGAGTGAACAAGTGTCGGATATTCATCTGGACGACAGCGTCCTCAATACTCTGCGCGACGTCATGGAAGATGAATACCCGACGTTGCTGGAAGTTTTCCTCAAGGACTCCGATGAGCGCATTCACGCGCTGCATCAATGGGTCAGCCCACACGACGCGGGCGCAGATCCCCCTCAATTAGATCACCTCGATCTCAAAGCTTTGGGCATGACCGCCCACAGCTTCAAAGGCAGCAGCAGCAACATGGGCGCCGTGCAACTGGCCGACCTGTGTCGCCAGCTCGAAGAACTGGCTCGCAGCGCTGACCCCATTCCCCCGTTGTCGCTTCTCCAGCTGACTCAACGGATCGACCACGAATACCAACTGGTGCGCCGTCTTTTCGATGCCGAGCTGCAGCTGTTGGCCGTTCGCCATTGATTTGCTGAACAGGTCGCCACAGTTGCCGGCAAAGCTGGCCCGGCAATTGCTATGTCTCCTGGCAATCGTGCTTTTGCGGAGATCATCATGGCCCTTGCCACCAACCCATTACTTCAGGCTCTGACGACGGCCAAAGCCCAGAAAGCCAGTGCCAGCCAATCGGCCAAGGCTCCGGACCCCGTCAAGAGCAACGCTTCCAGCTTTTCCGACGTCTACGCCAAGCAGGCCAGCGTCAAGGCTGCGAACGTCGATAACAGCCCGGCCAAGCCCTCCGCCGCCAAATCTTCGGCAGCCGAGCACAAGCCTGCCGCCAGTGAAACGTCTGCCGCCCACGACAAGACAGTGGCCGATAGCGGCAAAACGTTGCCTGACAAGGCAGTCGCCGGCAGTGCCGAGAAGGACACTGATAACAGCAAGGCTGATAAAGACGACGACGCCGACAGCCCGGCGGATCAGACCTTGGCCGACGCCTCGGTGAGCGATCCGACGCAGGTTGACACAGTCGTGCCGCCCCCGGCAGAGCCCGTTGCGGCAGTCACCGATGCAGCCCCTGCGCCGGTGGACCCTGCGTTGCTCGCGGGTACGTTTGCGCAAGCCGCGCCGGTGTCCGGGGAGGATGCGCCCGCCGAAGATCCGACGTTTGACCCTCACGCCGATCCTCTGGCCGGCCTGACGGCGGTGCAGGTTGCGCTGGATAACAAGGCCCAGCAGAGCGCTCAGAACAGCAAGACCGCCGCCGACGCCGGCAAGACCGGTAAAGCCGACGCGGCCAATGCCGATCCTGCCCAGGCGCTTGCCGGAAATCTGGCGGCATTGGGCGATCAGCAGGTCGATAAGGACGGCACGCCCAGTGGTGACGACAAAGCCTTCAGCGGTTTGATTGCCGACGGCCTAAAGGATGTAAAGGGCGCGGCGGGCGATACCCGAATCGATAACTTCGCGGACCGTCTGGCGGCGTTGTCTCAAGCGGCCCAGGTCAAAACCACCGCAGCGCCAACCGCGCCGTTGCTCAATCAGCCGCTGGCGATGAACCAGAGCGGCTGGACCGAAGGCGTGGTCAACCGCGTGATGTACCTCTCGAGCATGAACCTCAAGCAGGCCGATATTCAGCTGGAACCGGCCGAGCTCGGTCGTCTGGACATCCGCGTCAATATGGCGGCGGACCAGCAGACCCAAGTCACCTTCATGAGCGCCCACGTCGGCGTGCGTGATGCGCTGGAAAGCCAGATGGCCCGGCTGCGTGATTCATTCACTCAGCAGGGCATGGGGCAGGTGGACGTCAACGTGTCCGATCAGTCCCGCGGCTGGCAGCAGCAGGCGCAACAGCAGCAGTCCGGCGATAACGCCCGTGGCAGCAATGGCACCGGTCGCAGCGGTGGGGTGGACGGGATTGCCGACGGCTCGCCCGCTGACTCAGCGGCCGTCGCAGCCAGCCAGCCGTTGACCGTGATCGGCTCCAGCGCGGTCGACTACTACGCCTGATCGACACCGGCCTATTGTAGGAGCGCGCTTGCCCGCGAAGAGGCCCATCAATGCGATACATCTCCAGTGCTTGCCTGATCTTCATCGCGGGCAAGCGCGCTGCTACAGCCTTTCTGGCACAACCCTTGCTCTCCCTCTGTCACGTAACATCGAACCCCTGGAATAGTGACGGATTATTGGCATGGCGAAGAGTGACGACGCAGCAGTGGTAGACCCCGCGAAAAAAGGCAAGCTCAAGCTTATTCTTATCGTGGTTGCGGGCGTGCTGCTGGTGATCGGTTTGTCCGTGGGTGCAACCTGGTTCTTCATGCACAAGGCCCAGAGCAAGCCCGACGAGGCTGCTGTGGCCGCTGCCGCTGCCAATACCAAGAAGGAAGCGATCTTCGAACCGCTCACCCCCGCCTTCGTGGTGAACTACAACGTCAACGGTCGCCAACGCTACATGCAGGTCAGCATCACGATGCTGGCGCGTGACAAAGCCGACCTTGAAGCGCTCAAGGTTCACATGCCGGTCATCCGCAATAATCTGGTGATGATGTTCTCAGGCCAACCCTTCGATACCATTGCGACGCCGGTGGGCATGGAAATGCTGCGCCAGAAGGCCACCGCCAGCGTCCAGGAAGTGGCGCAGAAAGAACTCGGCAAGACTGTAATCGATCAGCTGCTTTTCACTAACTTCGTATTGCAGTAGGACCACGACATGGCCGTGCAAGACCTGCTGTCCCAGGATGAGATCGACGCGCTGTTGCACGGCGTGGACGATGGTCTGGTGCAGACCGAAAGTATCTCCGAGCCTGGCAGCGTCAAAAGTTACGACCTGACCAGCCAGGACCGGATCGTGCGTGGGCGCATGCCGACCCTGGAAATGATCAACGAACGCTTCGCCCGCTACACCCGTATCAGCATGTTCAACCTGCTGCGCCGCTCGGCGGACGTGGCGGTGGGCGGCGTGCAGGTGATGAAGTTCGGCGAGTACGTGCATTCCCTGTACGTGCCGACCAGCCTCAACCTGGTCAAGATCAAACCGCTGCGCGGCACTGCGTTGTTCATCCTCGACGCCAAACTGGTGTTCAAGCTGGTGGACAACTTCTTCGGTGGCGACGGCCGCCACGCCAAGATCGAAGGCCGCGAATTTACCCCGACCGAATTGCGCGTGGTCCGCATCGTGCTCGATCAGGCCTTTATCGATCTGAAGGAAGCCTGGCAGGCGATCATGGAAGTCAATTTCGAGTACATCAACTCGGAAGTGAACCCGGCCATGGCCAACATCGTCGGCCCCAGTGAAGCGATTGTAGTGTCCACGTTCCACATCGAACTCGATGGCGGTGGCGGCGACCTGCACGTGACCATGCCGTATTCGATGATCGAGCCGGTGCGTGAAATGCTCGACGCCGGTTTCCAGTCCGACATCGACGATCAGGACGAACGCTGGGTCAACGCTCTCAAGCAAGACGTGCTCGATGTGTCGGTGCCGCTGAACGCGACGGTCGCACGTCGTCAGCTCAAATTGCGCGACATCCTGCACATGCAGCCCGGTGACGTGATCCCTGTGGATTTGCCGGAGGATATGGTCATGCGCGCCAATGGCGTACCGACCTTCAAGGTCAAGCTGGGTTCGCACAAGGGCAATCTGGCCCTGCAAGTGATCGAACCGATAGAACGACGCTGAGCTGCCGGGCTATAGGGGCAGCGCCAGCGTCAGAATGTAGCGTGTATACGAATCAATGTTCACCGAGGGTTCCATGGCTGATGATAAAGATATGACTTCTGCAGAAGACCAGGCCCTGGCCGATGAGTGGGCCGCAGCGTTGGGCGAATCCAGCGATGCCAGTCAGGATGACATCGACGCACTGCTGGCCGCCGATTCCGGGCGCCCGTCCTCCAGCCGTCTGCCGATGGAAGAGTTCGGCGGTATGCCGAAAAACAACGGCCCGGTGACGCTCGACGGCCCGAACCTGGACGTGATCCTGGACATCCCCGTGTCGATTTCCATGGAAGTGGGCAGCACCGACATCAATATCCGCAATCTGCTGCAGCTCAACCAGGGCTCGGTGATCGAGCTGGATCGACTGGCCGGTGAGCCGCTGGACGTGTTGGTCAACGGCACGCTGATTGCTCACGGCGAAGTGGTCGTGGTCAACGAAAAGTTCGGCATCCGCCTGACCGACGTGATCAGCCCGAGCGAACGCATCAAGAAGCTGCGCTGAATGGGCCGCTTCAAGAAAGCTTTGTGGGCGTTGCCGATGCTGGCGTTGTCTTGCGGCGTGCTGGCAGCAGATCCCGTGACGCCCGCAGCATCGGCACCTGCGCCTGCCACCCCGGCGCTGACCGCTGCAAACAGCGCCATGAGCAGCGGCATTGGCGGGCAACTGTTGCAGTTGCTGCTGGGGCTGGGGTTGGTGGTCGGTCTGATTTTCGTGCTGGCCTGGCTGATGCGCCGGGTGCAACGCGCGGGGCCTGCGGGCAATCAGGTCATCGAATTGCTCGGCTCGCGGGCGCTCGGCCCGCGGGATCGACTGGTGCTGGTGCAGGTTGGCAACGAGCAGATTCTGCTCGGCGTCACGCCTGGCCGCATCACCCCGTTGCATGTGATGAAAGAGCCGGTGCACGTGCCCGAAAGCCAGTCCACAACGCCCGAATTTGCCCGGCGCCTGATGGAAGCACTTGGCAACAAGGGCGCGAGCAATAAAGACCTGAGCAACAAAGGCACGGGTAACAAGTGAATAGTAGTGTTCAGAAGGATAAGCACTGATGCGCATTGTTTTGACGCTGCTGCTGGTGTTGGCAGCGCCGCTGGCGTTTGGCGCCGACCCATTGTCGATTCCGGCGATTACCCTGGGCACCGGCGCCAACGGCCAGCAGGAATATTCGGTCAGCCTGCAAATCCTGCTGATCATGACGGCGCTGAGTTTCATCCCGGCCTTCGTCATGCTGATGACCAGCTTCACGCGGATCATCATCGTCTTTTCGATTCTGCGTCAGGCCCTTGGCCTGCAACAGACGCCGTCCAACCAGATCCTCACCGGCATGGCGCTGTTCCTGACGATGTTCATCATGGCGCCCGTGTTTGATCGGGTGAATCAGGACGCCTTGCAGCCCTATCTGGCCGAGAAGATGACCGCGCAAGACGCCGTGGCCAAGGCCGAGGTGCCGATCAAGGACTTCATGCTGGCGCAAACGCGCTCCAGCGATCTGGACCTGTTCATGCGCCTGTCCAAGCGCACCGACATCGCCACCCCGGATCAGGCGCCGTTGACGATTCTGGTGCCGGCGTTTGTGACCTCCGAACTCAAGACCGCTTTCCAGATCGGCTTCATGATCTTCATTCCTTTCCTGATCATCGATTTGGTGGTTGCCAGCGTGTTGATGGCGATGGGGATGATGATGCTGTCGCCACTGATCATTTCGCTGCCGTTCAAGATCATGCTGTTCGTGCTGGTGGACGGCTGGGCGCTGATTATCGGTACGCTGGCCGGCAGTTTCGGCGGCGTATGAACCTGTTTATCGAGGAGGGCGCAGCATGACCCCGGAAGTAGCGGTCGATCTGTTTCGTGATGCCTTGTGGCTGACCACCACCATGGTGGCGATTCTCGTGGTGCCGAGCCTGATCGTCGGTCTGCTGGTCTCGATGTTCCAGGCCGCGACGCAGATCAACGAACAAACCTTGAGCTTTCTCCCGCGTCTGCTGGTGATGTTGATCACGCTGATCGTGGTCATGCCGTGGTTGATCCGCACGTTCATGGAGTACATCACCAATTTGTACACCAGCATCCCCCAAGTGATCGGCTGATTGGCGATGGAGCCCGTGCTGGCGCTGACCGACACCCAGATCAGCACCTGGGTCGCGACGTTCATGCTGCCGATGTTTCGCATCGCCGCGTTATTGATGACCATGCCCGCCATCGGGACCGCTTTGGTGCCAGCGCGGGTGCGGTTATACCTGGCCCTGGCGATTACCGTGGTGGTGGCGCCGGCCTTGCCGCCGATGCCAGCGGTGAGTGCGCTTGATCTGAGCGCGCTGCTGTTGATCGCGCAGCAAATCATCATTGGCGCCGCCATGGGGTTATCGCTGCAACTGTTTTTCCAGGCGTTCGTGATTGCTGGGCAGATCGTCGGCATTCAGATGGGCATGGGCTTCGCCTCGATGGTCGACCCGGTCAACGGCGTGTCGGTGGCGGTGATCGGGCAGTTCTTCACCATGCTGGTGACGCTGCTGTTCTTCGCGATGAATGGCCATCTGGTGGTGATCGAAACCTTGATCGAGAGCTTCACCACGCTGCCGGTGGGCGAGGGGTTACTGACCGCCAATCTCTGGCAACTGGTCTTGCGTCTGGGTTGGGTGATGGGCGCGGCGCTGGCGCTGGTTTTGCCTGCTATCACCGCGCTGCTGGTGGTCAACATCGCGATGGGCGTGATGACCCGGGCGGCGCCGCAGCTGAACATTTTCTCGATTGGTTTCCCGCTGACACTGGTGCTGGGGATGGGGATTTTGTGGATCTCCCTCGGCGATATTCTCAACCAGTACCAACCGCTGGCGGTCGACGCCTTGCAGTTGCTACGCGAAATGGTCAGGGCGCGCTGATATGGCCGAAAACGAGAATGGTCAGGACAAAACAGAAGACCCCACGGACAAACGCAAGAAGGACTCCAGAGAAAAGGGCGAGATCGCCCGATCCAAGGAGCTCAACACCGTTGCGATCATGATCGTCGGTGCGGGCGGGCTGTTGGCGTTCGGCGGTTCCATGGCCGAGATGATGATGCAGTTGATGCGCGACAACTTCACCATCACCCGCGAAGCCATCATGGACGAGCGCTCCATGAGCCTGATGCTGATGGCGTCGGGCAAGGCGGCGGTATTGTCGCTTCAACCGCTGTTGATCGCGCTCATGCTGGCCTCGATCATCGGCCCGATTTCCCTCGGTGGCTGGCTGTTCGCGGCAGGTTCCATGGCGCCGAAGTTCAGCCGCATGAACCCGGCAGCAGGCCTTAAACGCATGTTCTCGGCCAAGGCGCTGATTGAGCTGTTGAAGTCCCTGGCCAAGTTTCTGATCGTCCTCGCCGTGGCGATCGTTGTCTTGATGAAGGACAAGGACGACCTTGTTTCCATCGCCCACGAACCGATTGAAATGGCGGTGATTCACAGTTTGCAGATTGTGGGGTGGAGCACGCTGTGGATGGCGTTCGGGCTGGTCATCATCGCGGCGGTAGATGCGCCGGTGCAGTTGTGGGAGGCCCATAAGAAGCTGCTGATGACCAAGCAGGAAGTGCGCGACGAGCATAAGGACAACGAGGGTCGGCCGGAGGTCAAACAGCGGATTCGCCAGTTGCAGCGCGACATGTCGCAGCGACGGATGATGTCGGCCATCCCCGACGCGGACGTGATCATCACCAACCCGACCCACTACGCCGTCGCGCTCAAGTACGACGCGGAGAAGGGTGGGGCGCCGTTGTTGTTGGCCAAGGGCAGTGACTTCCTGGCGTTGAAAATCCGTGAGATCGGCGGACAGCACGGCATCCTCCTTTTGGAATCCCCGGCGCTGGCGCGATCAATCTATTACAGCACCGAACTGGACCAGGAAATCCCGGCGGGGCTGTATCTGGCTGTGGCGCAAGTACTGGCCTACGTCTACCAGATCCGCCAGTACCACGCCGGCCGCGGGAAACGTCCGAATCCGATCGGGGATAACCTGCCGATTCCGCCGGATCTGCGGCGCGATAGTTGATCGTTGGAACAATCACAGCCTTGAGCTGACGATAAGAACGTTTTTGTTGGAGCGAGGCTCACCCGCGAAGCTGCAAACGCGGTGTGTCAAGCACGCCGCATCCCAGCCTCGCTGCTCGTCCACTCATGTAGTAACTGAAGATCAGCGTTCTTGTTGGAGCGAGGCTTGCCCGCGAAGCTGCGAGCGCGGTGTGGCAGGCTCTTCGCATACCGTCGGTGGCAGATGTTTGCGGGATTTTTACTGTGGGCGGTGGGGTGTCGGATGGTGTGTATATCTGTTCCTCAGTTGGCTCCAGCATTGGTTCCGCTTTTACAGCGGATCACGCTATCCCCTGTAGGAGCAATCGGAGGTAACGACGGTCTGGGCCGCATTCGGACGATGCGGTGTGTCGGGTGTACCGGGATTGTGTGCATATCCGTTATCTGGGTTGTTGCTGATATTGGTTCCGCCCTTACGGCGGGTCACTTTTTTTTCGGAAAAAGTAACCAAAACCATTTGCTCCCGGTTTGGCCCGACTTCGTCGGGTTCCCTCACTCCGGCGACGCTCCGTGGGCACGCGCCGAACGGACATCCATGTCCTGACGGCGCTTGGCGGGCGTCCCTGCCCGCCATCCCACTGCGCGCCGCCTGCGTTCGGCCTGCACCCAAGTCGCGATTAGTGGTGTTCTGACGATCGCGAGTGAAGATCAAAAGCGCTTGAACGGACAGAGCGGCGTTCGCGCCGAGTCGACATGTCCTCAGCGCCTTGATCTCTTGTAGGAGTGAGCTTGCTCGCGATGGTTCTTCCAAGCGCAGGAGATGTATCGGATTTGCAACCGTCATCGCGAGCAAGCTCACTCCTACAAAAATTGCATTGAATCCAGACTTGATCATTTCTGCCTATGGTCTCGTAACGCAGTGGGCTGACGCTCCGCGCCGAGTCGATATTCACGCAGCGCCTCGATCCGGTGTAGGAGCGCGCTTGCCCGCGAAAGATCTTTCGGGCGCTAGAAATATATTGCGCAGGCCGTCCTCATCGCGGGCAAGCTGTTGTGGCTCAATATTTATGGACCATGATGTAGGAGTTTCAACTTAAGGAAGCATCATGGGATTTCGGGTTGTTA